>CAZEOY010000394.1:0-4219 GCA_964513835.1 uncultured Syntrophobacteraceae bacterium | reverse complement strand
AGAGCGGAAAGAGGTCGTCCGGGTCGAGGATTTGACCCTCGGCTACGGAGATCGGGTCGTGCTCGAAAACGTCAACCTGTCCGTCGCCGGCGGCGAAATCGTCACGATCCTGGGAGGCAGCGGCTGCGGGAAGAGCACACTGCTCAAGGCCATGATCGGACTGCTTCACCCCTTGAAGGGTACCATCGTGCTGGGAGGAGAGGTGATCACAGGCCCGGATAACGTCGATGCCCTGGCTTCGGCAAGGCAGAGAATCGGCGTGCTTTTTCAGTCGGGTGCGCTCATGGGCTCCTTGAGCCTTGCCGAGAACATCGCCCTTCCGATTCAGGAACTTACGAGACTGCCGCCCGAACTGATCGAAGACATTGTGCGTCTGAAGCTGGAAATGGTTGGATTGGCGGGGTTCGACACACTGCTGCCCGCCGAGTTGAGCGGCGGCATGCGAAAGCGGGCGGCCCTTGCGCGGGCCATCGCCCTGGACCCGGAAATCCTGTTTTGCGATGAACCCTCAGCAGGTCTGGACCCCGTCACATCGGCCGAACTGGACGAGCTTCTTCTGGAGTTGAAGCGGGCCCTCGGCATCACCATGGTCCTGGTCACCCACGAACTCCCCAGCATCGAAGCCATTTCAGACCGTTGCATCATGCTGGACGGGAAGGCTCGTGGCATCAACGCCATGGGAGCTCCCGAGGAGCTCCGGAGGGATCACCCGGATGAGCGGGTCCAGGCGTTTTTCCGTCGGCAGACGCGGCGGAGGGAATAAGCTTCCCCAAAAGGAGTAAACCTTTGCCACACCGAGTGAGCGCATTCAGGCTGGGACTCCTGGTCATCATCTGCGGGTCCGTTCTCCTCGTCACGATCATCTGGCTCGGAGCATCCCGTTTCTTCGAGGAGAACCTGGTCTATGTCACTTACTTTGACGAATCGGTCAAAGGACTCCAGCAGGACGCCATCGTGAACTATCGGGGAGTTGCCGTGGGCCGGGCCGTTGAAATCGGTTTGGCACCTGACGGCCGTCTCATCAAAGTGGTCATGCACCTGAAACCTGAATTCCGTGTGGACGAGTCGCTCGCGATCCAGCTTCGGGAGATGGGCCTGACGGGGCTGCGCTACCTGGAAATCGATACCGCTCCTGCCGATGTGCGGGAGCTCACCCCCAGGATCACTTTCTCGTCGGAGCACCCGGTCATCCCCTCATACCCCTCTGAAATCGTACAGCTCAAGACCGCTCTTGAGACGATCTACAAGAAAATCAACCAGATCGATCTGCAGGGGTTGACCCAGAACTGGACCCGTACGGCCGAGCTCATCAACGAGGTGCTGGTGCACCTTAAGGACGCCATCGACCCCGAGGAGTGGCAGGGAACGGTGCTGGCCATCAGCAAGGCGGCAAACGAGACGGCGCGTTTTGCGGAAAACATCAACAAGGCCACGTCTCACAAGATGAAAGAGGGATTCGATGATCTGGCGGGAACACTCGATGCGACTCGCCAGGCAGCCGAGAGCCTGGCAAAGCAGCTCAAAGCGCTCCCGCCGGACGCGATTCGAGACATCACGGGGAATTTAAACCAGACCCTCGCAGACGGCGGCAGGCTCGTGGCCCACGTGGACCAGCAGGTTGCCCAGTCCAATGTCATGCTCCAGCAGACCATCCTGCAGCTGAAGCAGCTCCTGGCCCAGATGAGCGCACTGGCCCAGGGGCTGAAAGATCAGCCCAACCGCATCATCTTTCCACCCAAGGTGGACGACCCTTTTGAGAGAAAGTGAGCATGCCCATGCAGAAATTCGCTCTGGCAAGCCTTCTGCTGGTCGCGATCACGGGGTGTCTCGGTGGACTCACCACCGGCAAGCCGCCCGTCTATTTCGAGTTGAGCTATGACAGCAGCGCTCCCTCATGCACGGTCGCTCGGCAGGAAGCCATGCGGATATGGCCCTTTTCGGCATCGGCGCCCTATGACCGCGAGGAGATGATCATCCTGGAGCCTTCGCGCAAAGTGCGATTTTCACCGCACTTCCGCTGGATCACCTCGCCCGGGGCCATGATTGCCGACAAACTGACGAGGGACCTGGCCGGAAGCGGGCCCTTCGCACAGGTGACTGCAGCCGCCAACGCTTCACCGTTGGGCGTCCAGATGAGCGGTCATGTGCACGAGTTTGCCTGGGAGGACCTCGGGAACGAAAACCAGCAAGCCCGGCTGGATCTTCAGATCAGCATCTGGAGTGAGGAACCCGAGCGTGGGGTGCTGTTTCAGAAGCACTACCGGCTCTCAAGTGATCGGTTCAGGTCCGGAAGCGCGGAGCAGTTCGCGGAAGCCATGAGCCGTCTGGTGGCCGAGCTCTCCAGGCGTCTGCGGGACGATCTCTGTGCTAAACAGCCAGGCAGCTGGTCTCGATCTTCCGACTGACATAATCCACCTGGCGTTTCCACTTGCCGTCCTTTTCCTCCATTTGCTTGGTCAGCCCGCTCACGGCATGAAGAACCGAGCTGTGGGTCCGCTTGAAAGACTTGCCGATGGCCTGGAGTGACTCGGTGGTGTACCGCCTGCACAGGTACATGGCGATCTTGCGCGCTGTGGCCAGCTCCTTCCGCCTGGAAGGCGACTTCAAATCTTCGACGGATACCTGAAAGCTCGAGCAGACGATTTCCTGAATGTGCTCGATGGTGATTTTGGGAAGATGGTTCAGCATAGCCTGCGTCACATCCTCCGCCAAACCGATGGTGATGGGCAGTTTCAAAACATGGCTCTTTGCGGACAGCCCGTGAATGCAGCTCTCGATCTGACGGATGTCCCCCGTAAGCCGCTCTGCGAGAAATTCAATCACTTCCTGGGGAAACCGAACATTTCTGCCCTGCGACTTGCGCCGGATGATTTCGATGCGCGTCCGATAGTCCGGGGGCTCGATGGGCGCCACCAGCCCGCCATGCAGCCTTGACTTGAGCTCGCTGCTGAGCCGCGGGATGTCCCTCGGCAAGGTGCTCCCCGTGCAGAGAATCCGCTTCCCTTGATCCATCAGTTCGTCGAGGGTGTACACCAGCTCATTTTGGACCTTCATTTTCCCGCTCAGGAAATCGATGCGCTCCAGCAGAAGCACATCACAACCGTGCCTGAACTTGTTTTTGAAACTCTCGATGCTCCCGTGCTGAAGGGCAAAGATCATCTCGTTGGTGAACTGCTCCGTCGTCGTGTAACGCACCCGGCAATTGGGGCTCTGCCCCAGGAGGTGATGCCCCACGGCTTGAGCCAGATGGCTCTTGCCGAGACCTGTGGGTGAGAGCAGGTAGACGGGATGGTTGTTGATACCCTGATCCCCGGCCAGAGCCATGGAAGCGGCAAAGGCGAACTGGTTGCACTGACCCACCACGAACTGATCGAAGGTGAAGCGGGGGTTGAAAGCCGGCTCGGCCTTGCGGATCAGTTCATGAAAGTTGATTTGCCGAGGCCCCTCCTCCGGGTGGCATTCAACCTCAGGCTGCGGCCTTTCTGAAGCGATGCGGTAATCGACTTTGCTGATGCCCTGAAGATGCCGCCTCGCAGCGGCCAGAAGCCTCTCCTCCAGCTTCTCCCTCAGCCATTCGATGTGAAACCGGTTCCTGCAGCCAAGAAGGAGTCGGTCATTTTCACAGCCCAGATAATCCAGGGTACACACCCATAGATCATACTGTCCCTTTGACAAACACTTCTGCAAATCCTGTTTAACGCTTTTCCATCCCTGGTCCATACTAGACTTCCTCAGGCGTGGAAGACCTCCCCAAGGCTGATGCCCGAGCCCCATATTCAAATATGCATGATGAAGATTCAGCGAAAAACCGTAAGAAAACTAATCAGCACACGGAATAAACATTGGAAACATTGGAAACCAGCCAGGAAGGTTCAGGGAAACAAGAAACTCTCTTCTTCTCCTCAACGACGGGTGCCAAACTAATCTGGAAACCGTCGCCGGTCAAAGTTGATCTCAAGACTTCTTTCGGGGATTCTCCCAGTGACCCGCTGAAGGCAAAATCTCTCAGAGGGAAGTGATGTTAGAGGTTTCCCCATCATAACGTGTTGATTCGAATAAACAAATTTGCCATGCAGATTACTCGTTTATTATCAGATTCTTACGGGCTTTTATACGACTGGTTCCCGGTGTTGCCTCTGAGTTAACTTCATTTTTCTCCCATTTTCTCACAAAATCATATTCTTTGAAGATCTCCTCCCCGGGCAGAGGCATGGGAATG
>CAZEOY010000393.1:0-4228 GCA_964513835.1 uncultured Syntrophobacteraceae bacterium | reverse complement strand
ACTGTCGGCCGAACGTCTCTAATCCCCCTGGAGGCGGGCGCAGTTTCGTCAGAATCCCCTGAGCCTGATCATTTGTACTCGATAGCTTCGCCAACGTCGGCGTAAACTCAGACAATGAGGTTGACTTCAACCCAACGGGAGGAGATAAACTCCTCCCTTACGATTGAATGGATATCTCGAAACCTGCACATGCTGAAGGCGGAAACGGACACTGCCCATGGGAAATGGCTCGCAGAATGACGATGACAGGGGCGCTCTCGATGCGGCCGGGATTCAATCCTGGGCGAAGGGTCGGGCCGGCGCGCTCACCTCATGGATGCGGATCTCTTACATGCCGCCCCTCATGGTGTATGTCGCGGCGGGGATTTCCGGACTCACCGGCATCGTCGGGACCTTCTTCGTCAAGGACTACCTGGGGCTCTCGGCCGAATTCCTGGCGGGTCTCGCCTTCTGGGCCGGCATTCCATGGACCCTGAAGATGCCCATGGGGCATATCGTCGACCTTCTCTGGAGGTGGAAATCCTTCATGGTCTTCATCGGGGCCGGCCTCATCGCGGGGAGTCTGGCCGTCATGGTGGGGCTTCTGGAATCGGCACCCTGGATGCGCGGCATCCTGAGTGTCGAGGCCTGGTTTGTACTGAGCACCCTCCTGGCTCCCGTAGGCTATGTCATCCAGGACGTGGTGGCCGATGCCATGACCGTGGAAGCGGTGCCTACCGTGGACGACGCCGGAAAGCCCTTGGACCGGAAGGTCGTCAAGCTGATGCACACCACCATGCAGACCCTGGGGCGGGTGGCCATCGTCGGCGGGGGAATCGCCGTATCGCTGGTCAATGTCCTTCTGTTCAGCGGCGTGGAGCACATGACGGCCGATGACAAGGTGGCCGTGTACATCCTGATCTACAAGATGGCCATGGTCATTCCGGTCATCTCGGTCCTGGGTGTGGCGCTGGCGGCCATCCTTCGTCAGGTGCGCGCCCGGAAGCTCCGGCGCAGCGGGCTCAGCCAGGCCGAGATCGAAGAGATCCTGCACCCCCGTACCGAGCCGGTGAAACCCAGTGCCTGGATCCTTGGCGGCAGCCTGGCGTTTGTGGTCTTCACCCTCGCCGTGGGCCTGGGGCAGGTGCCATTCGACCAGGAGATCGTATTCACGGGGTCCATGGCCATCGTCCTCTTTCTCATGGCCCGGCTCCTGAAGGAGCTTGAGCCGAGCCAGCGATGGACCCTGCTCGGGACGGCCATCATCATTTACATCTACCGCGCCCTTCCGGGTCCCGGCGCGGGCTCCACCTGGTGGCAGATCGATCATCTCGGTTTCGACCAGCAGTTCATCTCGAAGCTCTCCCTCATCAGCAGCTCACTGACGCTCTTCGGATTGTTCGTTTTTCGGCGCTTCATGGCCGAGCGGCCCATTCCCTACATCGTGGCATTTCTGACCATCGCGTCCACGGCCCTCAGCCTCCCCATCATCGGCATGTACTACGGGCTCCACGAATGGACCTCGTCCCTCACCAACGGCGTGGTCGACGCCCGGTTCATCGCCGTGGTCGACACCGCTCTTGAGTCGCCGCTGGGGCAGGTCTCCATGGTCCCCATGCTGGCCTGGATCGCCCAGAATGCTCCGGCTCACCTCAAGGCCACATTTTTCGCCGTTATGGCATCCTTCACCAACCTGGCCCTCTCGCTGTCGAGCCTCGGCACCAAGTATCTGAACCAGGTTTACATCGTGACCCGCGAAGTGAAGGACCCGGCCACCGGAGCCATCAGCGTTCCAGCAGACTACAGTGAGCTCGGAATCCTGCTCATCACGGTGACGATCATCGGCCTGTTCCTGCCCCTCCTCACGATCCTGGTCGTGCAGAGATCGCGTTTGCGCAGCATCTGAAAGAGTGCTGCACAGGCGGGACTCAACGCTTATCGATGGCAAAACACCGGAGGCTACTTCGTCGATTTGACTGCAGGTTCACCTCTGAGTGATCCGCGTCTGCAACCATCCAACCCAATCCTTCCAATCACGGGGCATCGTCCCGTCGGTCAACCGCTCACCCAGACGAAGACGAAGCCGCAGCAGTGTGGGCGCCCAGCTGGGCGTCGGTGTAGTGCTTCATGGAGATGGCCTTGGCGGGGCACTCGGCGACGCAGACGCCGCAGCCCTGGCATCCTCGGGGGTCGATGACGGAGATTCCCTGCTCGTCCATGCGTGGCACATGGTAGGGGCAGACGTGGACGCAGGTGAGACAGGCGCTGCAGCGGTCCCGGATGACCTCCGCCACGGTGCCGCTCACCCGGATCTCGCTCTGCACCAGCAGCCCCGCCGCGCGGCCGGCGGCGCCGCGGGCCTGAGCCAGGCTCTCCTCGATGAACCGCGGGCTGTGGGCCAGGCCGCACAGAAAGACGCCCTGCGTGTTGGCGTCGAGGGGGCTCAGCTTGGGGTGGGACTCCATGAAGAAGCCCTCCTGCCCCGTCGACAGCTTGAGCATCGAGGCCACCGGCTCGGCGCCGGGATGAGGCCGAATGCCGCTGCTCAGCACGAGGGCTTCCGGGCTGATGCATAGATCCATGCGGCTCGATGGGTCGAAAACGGAAACCTGAATCCTGCCGTCCTCGATCTGCACCTCGGGAGGCTCGCCGGGCTCGAAACGAACGAAGACGGCACCCAGGTCCCGAGCTTTTCGATAATAATCCTCCTTGAACCCGAAAGTCCGGATGTCCCGGTACAGGACGTATACCGTGGCGTCAGGCTTCTTCTCCAGGAGCTTGATGGCATTCTTGACAGCAGCCGCACAGCACACCCGGCTGCACATGGGGAATTCGTCCGAACGGGACCCGACGCACTGAATCATGACGGTGATCCAGGGGAGTGGGGAGGAGCCCCCAAAGAAGCGCTCTTCGAATTCGAGCTGAGTCATGATCCCCGGATGACTTCCGTAATGATACTCCGTCGGCTCGTACGGACGCCCTCCCGTAGCCACGATGACGGCGCCGGCCTCGATGGGAACGACACGGCCGTTCTGAAAGATCCGCCCTTTGAAATCCCCCACCCCGCCGTCCAGCCGCCGGACCTCGGAGCCCAGAAAGGTCGTGATGTGTCGATGGCTCCGGACACGGAGCACAGTCTGCTCCACGAGCTTGCGGGGAGAAGCGCTCCCGAGATTGTGAACGATCCGCCTCGCCACGCCTCCGAGCTGGGCCTCCTTTTCCACCAGGGTCACGGGGATTTCCTGATCCGCCAGGGCGAGGGCCGCCGTCATGCCCGCAAGCCCTCCGCCAATGACGAGCGCCTTTTGAACCACCTGGACGGCCACATCCTCCACGGGCTCCAGCAGGGCCGAGCGCGCCACGGCAGCCTCCACCAGCGCTTTGGCTTTCCGAGTTGCAGCCTCCGGCTCCCCGGCGTGCACCCAGGAGCACTGGTCGCGGATGTTGGCCATCTCGAACAGGTAGGGATTCAGGCCCTTCTGCTTGAGGGTCTCACGAAAGAGGGGCTCGTGAGTGCGCGGGGAGCAGGCTGCCACGACGACCCGGTTGAGGCCGTGGGCTTCGATGAGCTCCTTCATGCGTTCCTGGGTCTGGGTCGAGCACGAAAACTGAAAATCCTCGGCGACCACCACATGAGGCAATGTCGCCGCGTGGTCGCGCACGGCGCCCACGTCGACGACTCCGGCAATGTTCTTTCCGCAGTGGCAGACGAACACCCCCACCCGGGGCGCTTCTTCCACCCTGAAGCCATCGGCGGCCAGAGCCTCGGACAAGTCATCGGCCGCACCAGACGTTTGACCAACCTGCTCCACGGCGCCGCCGGACTGAACCCCGGCCGCTCCCTGCAGCTCCAGTCCCTCGTCCGCGACATGCCCGCCCATCAGCCGAAGACATGCTGCCGCACTGGCTGCTGCGGCGCTTGCCCCCGTCACCGACTCGGGAATATCCTTGGGACCGTCCAGGACCCCTGCCACAAAAACTCCCTCCCGGGAAGTCAAAGTGGGCCGCTCGAGATCCGGCTCGATGAACCCATACCGGTTCAGCTCGAGCCCGAGATTTGACAGGAGCGGTGCCATGGCGCCCGACGGCTTCATGCCCGCAGAAAGCACCACCAGGTCGAATTCCTCTTCACGATGCTCCTTGGTGTGTTGGTCGTAATACGCGATGACCTGGTTGGGGTTTTCTGGGTTTTCGATGATCTGGGAGAGCATGCTCCTCACGAAGCGTACGTTCTGAACGTCGCGGGCGC
>CAZEOY010000392.1:0-4235 GCA_964513835.1 uncultured Syntrophobacteraceae bacterium | reverse complement strand
TAAGCTGAGACCTTCTGGCCGCGAGAATGACCGTCGGTTCCTTTCATGGGACCTGGGCGAGCGCATCCATCACAAAGGAGATGAAGACATGGATTTCACCCTCCCCACGCACGTTCAGGAAGATCGGAAGCGTTTCATCCAGTTTCTGGATGCACACATCAGACCGAATCTCCATCAATGGTACCGAGAGGAGGCCGTGCCGAGGAGCCTCATCGAAACCATGGGGGATGAGGAGTGGCTGGGCTTCAGTGTAGACGGCGGACACATCGAAGAGCACAGTGCTTTGAAACAGGCGGTTCGCACCGAGGAGATCGCGAAGCTCTCTCCAGGTGTCGCCGTGGTGGTGCTGGTGCAGATTTCACTCGGTGCCAAGGGTTTGTGGCTGTTCGGATCCGACAGCCAGAAACGTTCGTTGCTGGAGCCGGCGGCTCGGGGAGATCTCCTGATCTGCCTCGGAAACACCGAGCCCACGGCCGGCAGCGATGTGGCGAACATCGCCATGCGTGCGGAAAAGACGGACGGGGGATGGCTGCTGAGCGGCACCAAGGCATTCGCCACCAATGCAGCCATGAGCGACTATGCCCTTATCACGGCGGTCTCCGACCCGGACGCCCCCAGAAACCGCAGGCTTTCCATGTACGTCGTGGACCTCTCCACCAAGGGGGTCAAAAGGAAGCAGCTCAACAAGAAGGTCTGGATCCCTTCAGATCTCACTCGGATACAACTGGAAGAGGTCTTTGTACCCGATGAATCGCTGCTCGGGGAGCGCGGTCGCGGATTGCAGCAGGTGCTGGAGATCTTCACCAACAGTCGACTTCCCATCAGCGCTCTGACCCTGGGGAACGCCGTTGGCGCTTTCGAGCTCGGCATGGATCACGCCCGGAAGCGCAAGGCCTTCGGAGCCCCCATTCTGGATTTCCAGGCCAAGTCCTTCGAGGCCGCGGACCTCTACAGCCGGATCGAGGCTGCCAGACTCATGGTTTACAGGGCCTGCTGGGCCAAGGACCAGGGACTGGATTTCCAGCTGGAGGCCTCCATGGCCAAGTACCTCACAGTTCAAATCGCCCGGGAGGCCAGCACATGGGCCGCAGACCTTTTCGGGGCCGCCTCCGTGGTACAGGAGCACCCCGTCCACAAATTCCCCATGGATGCCTGGGCATCCTCCCTGGGCGAGGGCACTCAGGACATCCAGAAGCTCATCATCTTCCGGGGCCTGCTGCGAAGGCTGGAGGAAGCGAAGGAATCCTTCTCATAGGGTGGTGAGACCTGCGTGGTTCATCAGTCGGTGCTCCTCTCGACCCACGCCCGGAGAGCTAACCGGCCGAGGGGTACGGGGGGGATCCCCTGCGCGATCTCAACGGGCATAGCAGGCCTCAGGGCTCCAGGACAATTTTGCCGAACTGCTCGCCCCTTTCCATCAGTGCGAAGGCTTCACGACCTTCACTCATGGGCATCACCGTGTCGATGACCGTTCGGAGCCGACCCGACCAGAGCAGCGCGTTCACATCCCGGAAGTCCTGATGCGTGCCCATGGTGCTGCCGATGATGCTGATCTGCTTGCTGAAAATATAGCGGATATCGATCTGGATTTCGGGACCGCTGGTGTTCCCGATGATCACGATGCGCCCGCCCCGAGCCACGGCCTTCATGCTGGTGTTGAGTGTTGCGGCCCCCACGTTGTCCACCACTACGTCGACGCCACGGCGTTCCGTCAGACGCATGATTTCCCGCCCCCATTCGACCCGTGAGCGGTCGATGACATGATCGGCCCCCATTTCATAGGCTCCGGCGGCCTTCTGGGCATTGCTCGCCACTACGAAGACCGTCGCTCCCGCCAGCCTGGCGATTTGCGTCGCCATGGTGTTCGCTCCGCCGCCGGCACCCACAATGAGAACCGTTTCGGCGGCCCGGAGCTTCGCCCGGTGCATGAGCATCCTCCAAGCCGTGAGTGTCACCAGCAGCGGAGCGGCGGCGGTCCGAAAATCGAGGTGATCGGGAATGGCCATCAGATTGGAAGCGGGCACGGCCACCAACTGCGCCAGGCCCCCCCGAATGTGCTCGCCCAGGATATGGTAACCCGGGCTCATGCTGTGCTCACCCCTCCGTGTATACTCATCCTCCTTCGCGTTGATCCCAGGATCGACGATGACCCGCTGACCCACGCTCCAATCTTCGACGCCTTCTCCCAAGCCAGCGATCACCCCCGCCACGTCGGAGCCCCCCCAATGGGGCATCTCGAGCTTCAGACCCGGCCAACCCCTCCGGACCCAGATATCCAGGTGATTCAGTGCACAGGACTTCACTTCGACCAGGACGCAGCCCGGCCTGACCTCCGGCTCGGGAACATCTTCGTAGCGCAGCACATCCTGGGAACCGTGCTCGTAGAAGCAAAGAGCTTTCATGAGTTCTCCTCCTGTTGAAAAGACCCGGCCTGAAGACTTTGGTATAGAAAGTCACGAGTTTCGGGTTTCGAGTTTCGAGTTGAGAAACACATCCTCCTTGAGCCTTTTGATTGCTCAGGGTGGTGCGAAGGGGCATGTGGGACTGCAGTAGAAACGGAGAATCCCCTTTGAGAGAGCCGTGACCAGACCGTCTTTGTGGGACTCGCAGATCCGGAATTCAGGACACTCCCGGTTGTCAGGAGTCGTGACAAATCAGATCTCCATTTTACTTACATGAAGCGATAATCGTAAGCAATTTTGCTCTCGGCCTCGGGACTTTGGCAGCCAGTACGACACACCGCCGAGCCATTCGCATGCGATGTCGTTCAGCGAGCGGCCGCGCTTTCCTCCGTTTGAGCAGCGTGGAGAAAGCACAAAGCCTTGCCGGTGTGGGGATCGGCCACAACATGAGCGTACCTCCCCCCACTGGCGTTGAACACATCGATGACTCGGATGATCTCTTCGAACGGAGTCGTGTTCTCCACAAAACTGGCAAGGCTGTTTGGCGAATCGTCGAAGAAGGCGAAGTTGAATTCCGACTCCGTGAGATCGGGATAGAGCGGAACGTAGATGATGCGGGATTCGACGAGATCGAGGAAGAAATGAGTTCCGAATGACACATCCGGTACGTGGCCCGCTTCCTCCCGGGCGATTTCCACCAGGACACACGCATTATTGATGTCCGAATAGGTTGTGTTGACCCCCAGCATGATGTTCGAGCTGCCCCATCTGCCCGGCCCCATCATCATGATGCGATTCTTCAACATCTCGGGGTGCCGGTTGAGCTCACCGACGATACGCCCCACCTGCTGCTTGACCGGGATCGGCGCTTTCATGGCATACGCTTTCGGGTCGATGTAGAGGATATACCTGATGTTTTGGGCGGCCCCTCCCGAAAGGGTGCGGCTCGCCCTGAAGAGAACGAGCGTTCGGGGGACTTTCCGGGGAAGAGAGAGTCCCTCCGTTACACGCGGAGCCCTCATGGGGCGGCACTGGACGAGATTGAACCTGATGCCGCTTGTGGAAGAATCGACAGCCGCGGTGAACTCCGTGTCGACCGGGTATCCATAGGCCGATTCCAGCCGTGCCAGGGCGTCCTTGATGCATCTCATGAAACCAGTGTGGGCCAGGAGGTTGCCAAAAGTGAGGATGCAGTCCTTTGGATCTCCGATCCGAGCACTTGCCGGTTCGCTCAAAAATCCTTCCTGAAGGGTGGAAACGAAAAGCTCCAGATTGGGAAGGTCCGCCTCCCCGAGGACCTCCCTGAAAGACACACTCCTGAATTCGTTCCGATCGAGATCCAGCACGTCCACCTTACGCTGGGAATAGAGTGCTATCTTCGATCCGGCCTCAGGACGAAGCAGCGGGTGACTGACGGCAATCAGTCGCGGATAGTCGCTGCTCACGCGATTCACGGCCCTCGTACCCAGTCCGAAAACGAGCCTCACCATCCCCTGGAGCGGGTCTATGCGGTCGGTCCAGCGGTATAGGTTGCGGGAGAACGCAACTCCGGCAAGGGATGGGAAGAAAAACCTGCCGTGGCGCGACCCGGAAACACGCTGGACCAGGATCGCCATTTGCTCGTCCGCCTCACCCAGGCCCCTTTGTCTGCGATAGGCGAGTGCATCCGGGTTGACCGCACTGGCGTAGACGAGCTTCACGGCCCGCAGGAAAGCCTCCAGCCTCGCTTCAGGGCATCCCTGGTTGACGCAGAACTCACTGCGGTACTTCCCGGCGAACGCATTTCCAAACCCGTCCTCCAGCAGGCTGCTGGACCGAACGATGATGGGGGCC
>CAZEOY010000391.1:0-4262 GCA_964513835.1 uncultured Syntrophobacteraceae bacterium | reverse complement strand
GCTCGTCCGACGGCTCGGGCGGCTCTTGGTTCTCCTGCTCCTCCTGAGGGTCGTGATCGTGGTCGTGATCCTCTTCCTGCGGTGGAGGCTCGGGAGGGGGTTGGGGCGGCATCACGTCCCTCCTCCGGTGCAGAAGGGCCATCTCTGCGGCTTCCTGCACGTCCTCGACAGTGACGTCCACCCTGCCATTCCAGGCCGCAAGGGCCACAGCAGCCCGCTCAATGACCAGGTCCGCCCGGTGGCCCGCGACGTTGTTTTCCGTGCACAGCTCGGGTATGAACTGCCTGAGGGAGGAATCCAGGCGGATGGACGGCAGCAGGTCCCGCGCCCTTACGATGGATTCTGCGATGGCCGCATTCTCGGGGCGATAGCGGTCCAGGAACCCGATGGGATCCAGGTCGAAGGCTTCGCGGCGCTCCATGAGCCGGATGCGATCCTCGACGTCGGGCGCCCCGCTCACCTCCACGCACAGCCCGAAGCGATCCAGGAACTGGGGCCGAAGCTCCCCCTCCTCGGGATTCATGGTCCCCACCAGGATGAAGCGGGCCGGGTGCCGAAACGAGATTCCCTCTCGCTCGACCACGTTCTCGCCCGAGGCCGAGGCATCCAGGATGATGTCCACCAGGTGGTCGTCCAGGAGATTGACCTCATCGACATAAAGAATCCCGCAATGGGCCATGGCCAGCAAACCCGGCTGGAATCGCGGCCTTCCGGTCCGGATGGCGGCTTCGAAGTCCATTCCGCCCACGACGCGGTCCTCGGTGGCATTGAGGGGCAAATCCACGACGCGGACCCGCCGCCGCACTGCGCGAAGTGCGCTTTGCGGCTTGCGGCAAAAATCGCAATGGGGATCGGGTCGGCTCGGATGGCACGAATAAGGACAGCTGTCCACCACCTCGATTTCCGGAAGGAGCTCGGCCAGGGCGCGCACCGCCGTCGACTTGGCCGTGCCCTTTTCTCCGCGGACCAGTACTCCGCCAATTCGTGGCTGGATGGCGTTGAGGACCAGAGCGCGCTTCATGCGCTCCTGCCCGACAATTGCCGAAAAGGGATAGACGATCAGAGTCTTCATGAGGATGGTCACTCGTTACTCGTCACTCGTCACTGGTCACTGCGTCTCAGGTTCAGTTCCTGGCCTGGTCCACGCAAAGGAAGGCGACAATGAAGGCGACGACGCTCAACACCATGAGGATGACGTAGGAAGTAAGCTCCGGCCGCATGCCGAAGGACGATTCGCGTATGGCGCCCACCGCGTGGGTCAGGGGCAGCACCGAGAGCACCTTTTGAACCCACTCGGGCATGCGATCGAGGGGGAAGAAAGTCCCCCCAAGAAACGCCATGGGCGTGATGACAAAGTTCGTGACCAGCACCTGGTCGGCGTGGGATTGCACGAGCATGGCCATGCAGACCGCGATGCCCGAAAAGACTGCCGCATTGAGCAGCACGGCCAGCCAGAACTGAAGGTTGTAGGAGAGCACGACCCCAAAAGGAACGGCCAGGACCACGATGACGACCACCGCCAGGAGCGCCCGGGTGATGCCGGCGAGAACCTCTCCCGCGACAAAGGCGACATTGGAAAGGGGGGCTGCCTGAAACTCTTCGAAAATGTGCCAGTAGAAGCGGGCGATGTTAATCTCGCTCGCGATGGCAAAGGCCTGGGTCATGCTCACCATGGCTACCAGCCCGGGGATCAGGAACTCCTGGTACGTGCGTCCCTGGTAGGACACGTCGTGGCCCATGGCGAAGCCGAATGCCACGAGGTAAAGCAGCGGACTCACCGCCATGGAGGCGATCTGCTTCAAGAGCTTCCGCCGAAGAATCAGGATCTCGCGGTAGTAGACCGCCATGCAGCCGGTCATCATTGAACTTTCTTTCCGGTGAGCGCGTGGAACGCGTCCTCCAGGTGCACTCGCCTTAACGTGAAGCCGTCCTTCGGCTGTGTCATCAAGGCCTGTGCCTCCTCCCTGGATTTGAAATAGGCCGTCCGGATGTGGCCATTCACGATCTCATCCAACGCCCACGCTCCGAAACCGGCCATGAGACGCTCCGGGGTGTCGAGCGCAACCAGGCGTCCAGATTCGAGGAAGGCCACCCGGTCGGCCAGGAATTCGGCTTCCTCGATGTAGTGGGTGGTGAGAAAGACGGTCGTGCCGTCGGTTCGGGCCATCTTGATGAACGACCAGATTCGGCGCCGGATGGTGGGGTCCAGGCCAACGGTGGGCTCGTCAAGGAAGAGGATTCGCGGACGGTGCATGAGGGCTCGAGCGATCATCACGCGCCGCTTCATCCCGCCCGAAAGCTCACGGACCAGGGCGCCCCGCCTATCGGAGAGCTCGACGTACTCCAGAAGCTCCTCGATTCGTTTCCTGCGCTCATGGCGACCCATGCGGAACAATCGCCCGTGAATCTCCAAATTCTCCGCGATGGTCAGCTCGTTGTCCAGGTTGATCTGCTGGGTGACCAGCCCGCACTCGGTGCGGGCCCTGACAGGGTCGTTCTCGATGGAGCAGCCGTTGAGGAAAGCCTTTCCCCCACTGGGCTTCTTGAGTCCGGTCAGGATCGACACCGTCGTGGTCTTTCCCGAGCCGTTAGGGCCCAAATAGGCAAAAAGCTCGCCCGGGGCCACATCGAAGCTCACGCCGGCCAGAGCTTCCACATTCCTGTAACGCTTCTGAAGGTCTCGCACACGAATCATGATCTGCAAATCCGATGCAGCCATTCGACAGCAAACATCCTCAGGGTCCAACAAAAAAAGCCACGAGCACCTCGGCATCATCAACCGCCCGAGGCCTTCGTGGCCTTCGATCCAATATCCAGCGAATGCTATCGCTGCGTCAGACTACAGGTTCCGAACCTCTCCTCCCTCGGGGCGGGGAAGCGTCAAGTCGGTGGTCCTTGGATGAGATCTCCTGAATGCAGCAGATATGTTTTCGCCCAGAAAGGGTGCAATTCAGTTGCACAGTGGTTGCTTCAGTACACGCAACAGATCGTCATGTCAATCGGAAAGTCAACACGATCAACTGTTCGATTCAAGAACGTCAGTACTGTTGGTGTCGGGTGTCAGTGTTCAGTTCATAGACGGGCGAGAAGCAGGACACCTGGTACAATGTCGAGCATGTGTGCGACATTCCGGAAGATCGTTGACATCACACTGAATCAGGGCTAATAGTGGGTCCCAATCGATCGACTGAAGTCGAACACACCGAGCTCCCGTTTTAGAAGGCGTGTTCAGTGAATCATAGAGGCCACGAAGGTCCGGACGCATCAGTGCGCATGCATCTTCGCGGCCTTTTTTTCTTGTCATGCCTCATACTTTTCCGGAATGCCCGGAGAGTCGTGCAGGAGGTGGCCGGAGCATGCACAGATAACCCGTTAGTGCTGAAATACACATCGAACGCAGCTGTGGACTCAACTGTGCTGAAACTCAGATCGAGAGGAGCGCACGAATGGTGGGGAGAGGATCGATGAGATCTTGGATCGGAACGGCAGGGCTATGGGCGGTGCTTCTGGCATTTCTAGCGGCATGCGCCGCGCCTCAGGGGGTTCGTGAAGCTGAGAGGCCGGCGGCACCCAGGGGCAGGTACCACCTGGTGGGTATCGGGCCGGGCGACGGGGACCTCATGACTCCGAGGGCGGTGAATGCGCTCCGCGAAGCGGACATTATCTTCTCCAGTCCCAGGGCTCTTGAGAAGCTTTCTCCCTATGTGTCCCTCGAAGGAAAGCAGGTCCTGGACGGCTACGGGCTGCTTTTCCCCTTCTACGGAAAGGACTGTTCGAAGCTCCCCGAAGCGGAGCGCACGTGGCGGGGGACGAGCTGCGAGGAGTTCCACCGCAAGCAGGCCGAGTTTGCAGCACTGGTGCGCAAAGCCGTGGCCGACGGCAAGAAGGTTGTGATGGCAAGCGGCGGAGACCCCACCATCTACGGCCCCGGCGCCTGGACGATGCATGAGCTCCAGGACTTGAACCCGAGCGTGGTGCCCGGAATGAGCTCCTTCAATGCGGCCAATGGTGCCCTGCAGGTGAGCCTGGGCGAGGTCATCCTCACGGCCCCCCTGGAGAAGGCCAAAGACCCGGATACCATCGAGAGCCTTGCGGGCTACGATCGGGCTACCATGGTCATCTTCATGCCGCGCGACATGGAGGAGAATGAGCGCTCCTCCGCGATCAATCCGTCCGAGGCGGTGGAGGAGAAGGTCTCGCTGTCCGACCGGTTCGGACTCTGGCTCGGATTCCACAATTGCAGTCAGGACGACTATCTAGAC
>CAZEOY010000390.1:0-4274 GCA_964513835.1 uncultured Syntrophobacteraceae bacterium | reverse complement strand
ACGGTGGAAAAGCCCAAGCCGTCCAGGCGGATATGAGCCGTCCGGAGGATGTTGCCAGGCTTTTCGCCACGACCGTCAAGAGCTTCGGAAAGCTCGACATCCTGGTGAACAACGCCGGAATCATCGTCACGAAGCCGATCCAACTGACAAGTGAAGAGGATTTTGACCGCATTTTCAGCATCAACGTCAAAGGGGTGTTCCTGGCGTTGAGGGCAGCGGCCGAGCATGTGAGCGACGGGGGACGGATCGTGAACCTGTCGAGCTCGCTTACGCGTCTCATGTTCCCCGGCTACGGCGCCTACTCTGCAACCAAGGCGGCTGTGGAGCAACTGACCCGTGTTTTCGCCAGGGAGGTCGGGGCGCGGGGCATCACGGTGAACGCGGTAGCGCCCGGCCCCACCCGCACGGAGCTCTTCACCATGGGAAAGTCGGAAGAGACCATTCAGAGGCTTGCTGAAATGGCCGCCCTGGGACGGATCGGCGAGCCCGACGACATCGCCCGCGTGGTCTGCTTCCTGTGCAGCGAAGAAGCCTCCTGGATCACGGGGCAGGTCGTCGGCGTCAACGGAGGGTTTGCGTAAGGGCGGTTTCGGGATTTTCAATGGCAGTGGGGTAGCATGGGGACCCGGTTCAGAAGTCACTCAAGAGCTGGCGCGATCCCGAATCCCCATGAATTTTTGCGGCCCTGCGGGACCGGAACGGCAGGTCGCCTTCCCCCCTGCTGCGACAGACAATGGTCTTGCCGTCAGCCTCCAATTCCGCCGCGGCAGGCCCTGCCATGCTATGACCTACTACCTGCGGCCTCCACGTCCTCCTCCCCCCCCGCCGCGGGAAAACCCGCCACCACCGCGACCCGAGTTGAAGGACCGGAAGGAATCTCCACCTCGTCCCCGAAAGGAATCGGAAGATCTGAAGGAACCGTTCCCGCCGAAGGAGTCAGAGGATCGAAACGAACCTCCACCTCGACGGAACGAATCGGGAGTGCGGCCGGAATCACCCCCGCCCCGGCGGAAGGAGTCGGGAGTGCGGGCCAAATCACCTCGGGCACGGGAGGAGTCGGGGGAGCGAAACGATCTGTCCCCTCGACCGGAAGACCCCGAAGACCGAAAGTCATTGGAGCCCCTCCGTTCCTGGAGAGTGCTCAGCGCTCTGGACCGCCCCGTTTCACTTCGAGAGAGCTCGGGGTCTCGGAAGGAACTCCCCTCACCGGAATTCCCGCGAACCGAATTGGCCCTTTCCAGCCGGTTCGCACGGCGCAAATCCCTTGAGGATTCCGCGTTTGACGTGTCTCGCAGCGACGAGATCGATCCACGGTCGCTGTTGTTCAGCGCGGCGGCGGCAGCCCGATCACTAATCCTGGCTCCATCGGTGGCGACTCCCGCAGCGGTTGCACGGACTCCTCGATCACCAACCCTTGCGGCAAGCCTCTCGGCCCGCAGTGCCGTTCGTGGGCGAACCCGCACGGTTTGCCCCAGCTCGCGGTCGAATCGCTGGTTGCTGATGAGCCGCCGGCCGGAGGGGTTGAAATGATCGAAGTGCTTCCCATGGAAACGCTTCTTGTGGAAGTGGTGCCGGTGGATCCTGTGGAAGTCATGCAGGATGAAGAACCCCGAAAAGGGAATCCCCGTGTAGAAAAAGGGATAGGGTACCCAGTCATAGTAGCTGAGGTACGCCGGGGGTGGCGGATAGTACGCCATGATAGGGGGTTCGCCGCCATAGTAGGTGTTGTCGAAGGGAGGAGCCGGCCCACCATAGGGAGCTTCAGCCGGAGGCGGCTCGCTGCCTGGAGGCGGGGTCTCCGCGTACGCCCGCCCCCCCGATGAATCCACGGCCAAACCCAGGTCCATCGCGAGACTGTCGAACGCTGCCAGGGCATCGTTCCTGGTCACGGCAAGCCTTCCGGACTCTGAGCTGTTGATCACCGCCTCGCGCAGCTCACCCATGACAAGGGGAGTCACCGGGTAGTTGGAGAACCAGCCGCTGCGAGGCGCAATACCCCGTGCAGCCAGAAGACTCTGGGCTTCGACTTCATCGTTGACGACTCCAAGCCCCAGCGCTTCAGCCAGGCTGATGGCAAAATCCCCGCTGCGCAGAAGAGGAGGGGCCGCCGGGGAAAGCTGGGGGGGTGGCTCCGGCTCGGCCGGCACAGCGGTGGCGCCGAACATCAGAATAAAACTTGTTATAATAAAGGAAATCAGCAGATTGGTCATGCTCTGCTCCTTGTTTCGTCGTGGTCCCCTCCCTCCTGAAACCTATTTCAAATTAATCATTTTCTCAAAAACTACAATGGGTTGACCTTTGTGGAGGCTTTCTGCGCAGGTGATGTCGGGGAACTTCAGGCAAACTCCAAGAGGCACCACCCGCGCAGAGAGAGGGTCGCCATCGCGCTGGGCTTTCAATCCGGACGGTTCAAACCTGAGAATCGGATGTTCTCGATCACGAAGACGAGCGTGAGTACGACGCCAGACGGAATGCGACGCACCGACACTTGGAGGGGAAGATCGATGGGACCTTGCCATCAGAGACGAGAGGACGACGTTCGATGTCCTTCGCCCTCTCGTCTCTGATGGCAAGGTTGGCTCAACGGGTGATCGTGGAGAATCGAGCCTGCTTCAGCCCTGCAGCTTCGGCCAGCGCTTGACGAGGTTGCCCTGGGAGTCCCTGATGGTGATGGAGACGCCGTGATCGCCGTCCAGGCGATGAGTGGCGCAGGAAATTCAGGGGTCGTAGGCGCGGACGGCCATCTCGATCTTGTTGAGGGTGCCCTCGTCCACGCTGCCGCCCTTGATCAGGGTCCGGGCGGCCTGGTTCACGCTCATGTTGATGGGGCCGAGATTGTGGGTGGTCCCCACGATGAGGTTGGCCCGGGTCACGAGTCCGTTTTCGTCCGTCGAGTAGTCGTGGATGAGTGTTCCACGTGGAGCCTCGACGCACCCCACTCCTCTTCCCGCCTTGGGCTCCGCTGCCGTTCGCACATGGGGGTCGGTGATCTCGGGGTCCTGCAGCAGCTCGATGGCGTGCTCGCAGGCGTATACCTCCTCGATGAGCCGCGCCCAGTGGTAGAGCAGCGTAGCCTGGGCGGGGCGTCCGAACTTCTCGCGGAATTCGTCGAGCTCGGCCTGGGCTTTGGGAGTGGCCATGCGATCGGCCACGTTGATGCGGGCCAGGCAGTTGGACCGGTAGATCCCCCTCGGGTTGTCGAGATCCATGGAGAACCCCTCGTCCCACGCCCGCGCGTAGGGGAACTTGCCGTAGGAGTACGGAACCACCTTCTCGCCAATGAAGTCCGTGTAGTCCTGGATGTCGAACTCGGTGACGCTGGCGTCGGGCTTCATGAGGCGGATCCTGCCGTCGTAGAGATTGAGCTGCCCACCGTCATCCACGGTCCCGATGAAGCCGGTTCGGATGACGCCCAGCGACTGGATCGTGTCCAGGTACTTGGGGAAGACCTGGGTCTTGGCGAATTCAATGGTGAAAAGGGCAAAGTCCAGGAGCTCCTGCATCTGCTTGAGGAACTCCTGCCGATCGGCCTCCAAAAGCGGCTTGGAAAACCCGCCCACCACCCCGGCCACGGGATGGATGGCCTTTCCGGCAAATTTCTCGAGGATCATCTTCGCCATGTAGCGCATGCGGACGACCTTCTGCGCCAGCTCCGGGTTGGCCCTGGCGACACCGATGACGTTCCGCACGGCGTAGTCGCTGTCTGGCCCGATGACGAAGTCCGCCGCCGCCAGGAAGAAGAAGTGGAGCAGCTTGTCTTCGGCATGGGCGATGGTCTGCATGAGCTCCCGGAGCTTCCGGCCCGCCGGCGGCGGCGTGACGCCGAAGCACCGATCCACGGCCTTGTTGGATGCCAGGTGGTGGTGCCACGGGCAGATGCCGCAGATGCGGTTCACGATGCGGGGCAGTTCCTCGGCAGGTTTGCCTTCGACGAATTTCTCGAAGCCCCGGAGCGACTGGAAATGGACTTTGCAGTCCTCGACGTCGCCCGCATCATTGAGCTGGATGGCAATGGACGCGTGCCCCTCGATGCGGGTGATGGGCGATATGTTGATGAGCTTGGACATGGCGGATCAGGCCTCCTTCTTCTTTCTTCTGGGTCTCAACAGGCCGTGGGCCCCCGAGAACCGCAGAAGGGACGTGTGCTCGGGCAGTGATCGGACATCGATGCCGTTGGATGCCAGGCCGTTCAGCATGTCGAGCAGCTGATTGCCTTCGTGGCGCACCGGGCCGGAGCATCCCCGGCAGGGGACTCGGGCGGCGATGCAGCGAGG
>CAZEOY010000389.1:0-4280 GCA_964513835.1 uncultured Syntrophobacteraceae bacterium | reverse complement strand
CAACCCCCTCCCACCCCCTTTCAACTTCGGACCAAATGTTTCATTCCGGCCGGAAACCCGCTCGAATCTAAAAAACCATTACCTCGTAGAGACGGGCGCCATGGGCTAAGCGAAGCTTGCCCTTGCGAGCTCACCTGATCACGGGCACGCTTTGCCTGGCCCGTGCAACCACTCAATGGAACAACATTGAGGGAAGGAGTGGAGCGGCACCCATCCATCTCAGCGCTCACACCGTTGAAAGCGCCATATCCATACGATCACTGAATATACCCAAACGCAAGTGTTTTGATTGTTGCGCGTCTTCAGCACAAAGATCCGGTCCAGAGCGGCCGACAACCACGTCATTCCGGCCGGCAGGCGGGACCATGTGGAGGAGCAAGCATCAGGATGGAAGGATTGAGATGTGTCGCCGGAACAGCTCCGGCCCCGCATGCTTCCGCGCCAGAACCCTACTACCGCAGGAGTGCGGAAAGGGTCAAGCAAAATTTGTTTGACAACGCAGAACACGCTGTTCTAAGTGTTCTGCCACCTGATGATCAGGACTTTCGGGGCGCTCTGTATGGCATTTTCGGGCAGCTTCCCAGGGGTGCTTTTGGCTTCGATTTATGTTTCATTTCATGATAATGTGTTTGATCATTGGAATGTGCCCTGTGGTTGCAGCAGATCGATGTGGATGACGTTTCTGAGCTGAATTTGCTTATGATGCCGCCTGTGTAGGAACCTTTGAAACGCTGAGGAGTATGCCCTATGGGACAGAAGATGCTGTCGGAATCGGCTGTGGAAAGGATCGAGACGGAATACAAGGAGTGGCTGGCCGAGTACCAGAAGGCTCTCCAGAAGGTACCCGAGCGATTGGAGCGCTTCTCAACGGTCTCGGATATGGAAATCAAGCCGCTCTACACCCCTGCGGATATCAAGGACAAGGACTATCTGGAGGATCTCGGCCTCCCCGGTTTCTATCCTTTCACCCGCGGCGTTCAAAGCACCATGTACCGGGCTCGCCTCTGGACCATGCGTATGTTTGCAGGGCTCGGGAGCGCCGACGACACCAATAAGCGGTTCCACTACCTCATCGAGCATGGTGAAACGGGTCTCTCCACCGCCTTCGACTTTCCGACGCTCATGGGCTACGACACCGACTCTCCTTTGGCGCGCGGCGAGTGCGGCAAATGCGGCGTAGCCATCGACACCATGGAAGATATGCAGCGACTGTTTGCCAATATCAACCTCGAGCAGGTTACCACCTCCATGACCATCAACCCTCCGGCATCCATCATCTGGGCCATGTACATCGCCAACGCGGAGAACGAGGGCTACCAGAGGAAGAAGCTCGGGGGAACCATTCAGAACGACTGCCTCAAGGAATTCATTGCCCAGAAAACTTTGATGCTGCCTCCGGACCCGAGCCTGCGGCTGGTGGTGGACACCATCGAGTTCGGAACCCGTGAAGTCCCGCGGTGGAACACGGTGAGCATCAGCGGTTATCACATCCGGGAAGCCGGGGCCACGGCGGTTCAGGAGCTTGCTTTCACCATTTATGACGGCATCACCTACGTGGAGGAGTCCATGAAGCGCGGCCTCAATGTCGATGATTTCGCCGGCCGGCTCTCCTTCTTCTGGAACTCGCACATCGATTTCTTCGAGGAAATCGCCAAAATGCGCGCATCCCGGCGCATCTGGGCCCGCCTGATGAAGGAGCGTTTCAAGGCCAAGAATCCGCGCTCCATGCTGCTCCGGTTCCATACGCAGACAGCGGGCTGCTCTCTCACCGCCCAGGAACCGTACAACAACGTCATCCGGACCACCACCGAGGCGCTCGCTGCCATCCTGGGAGGCACCCAATCCCTCCATACCAACTCCCTCGACGAAGTCTACATGATTCCGAGCGAAGAGGCCGTGCTCATCGCCCTGCGCACCCAGCAGGTTCTGGCGGAGGAGACCGGCGTCTGCAACGTCATCGACCCGCTGGCCGGATCTTATTTCGTGGAGGCGCTCACCGACCGCATGGAGGAGGAAGCCAACGCATACATTAAGAAACTGGATGAGCTGGGCGGAATGGTTGCAGCCATCGAGCGGGATTACCCGCAGATGGAAATCGCCGATGCGGCCTACCATTACCAGCAGCAGGTCGAGAAGGGCGAGAAGGTGATCATCGGCGTGAACAAGTATCCATCGGATCGCCCAGACCTCGAATTCATCCTGAAGATCGACGAGGAAACGGAGCGTCGCCAGATCGAGCGCACCAGCGCCTACAAGGCCAAACGCGACAAGGCCGCCTTCCAGAAAGCCATGGACGAGCTGCGAAGACGCTGCGAAGGTCCCCCATCCTGGGAGAACAACGTGATGCCTGCACTCATCGACGCGGTTCGAGCCGGAGCCACCGAGCAGGAATGCTGCGACCTGTACCGCGAGGTCTTCGGCACCTATACAGACCCCGGGACCTTCTAGTACCGCTGGGCGCAATTCTTTAACCGATTGCTCTCTTGCTGGTTCCCAAGCTCCAGCTTGGGAACCAGCTGATCTGGGCAAGCATTCGGGCCCGGATATCCTGGCACATCCGGTCACGTGTTGATGAACTGACCCCATTGAGGGTATATTGAAGGAGGTTGTATTTCCATGAATCAAGATCGAAAGCTTCGCATATTGGTGGCCAAGCCCGGGCTGGATGGGCATGATCGTGGCGCGCGGGTCATCGCCAGGGCTTTTAGGGATGCAGGATTCGAGGTGGTCTACACCGGCTGTCACCAGACCCCCGAGCAGATCGTCAGCACGGCCATCCAGGAAGACGTCGACCTCATCGGGCTGAGCATCCTCTCCGGGGCGCACACCTACTCCTTTCCGCGGGTCATGGAGCTTCTCAAGGAGCACCGGGCCGAGGATATCCAGGTCATCGGCGGAGGGATCTTCCCGCTGGAAGACATCCCCAAGCTCAAGGCGGACGGGATTAAAGAGATCTTCGAGCCAGGAGCCAAGCTCCAGGATATCATCGACTGGGTCAGGGCCAATATCACCCCCCGCACCGGAATGGCTGCATAGGAGGGGAGCTCATGAGTGTTGTGGAACAGATCCTCAAAGGCGATGTGCGTGCCACGGCTCGTCTCCTGCGCGATATCGACGACCAGATGCCCCACACGCACGAAATTCTGCGCGACCTTTATCCTCACACGGGAAAGGCTCATGTAATCGGCTTTACGGGCTCGCCCGGCGTCGGCAAGAGCTCTCTCGTGGACCAACTGGCTCTGCGTTGCCGCAAGGACAACCTGACCGTCGGCATCCTCGCCGTGGATCCCACGAGCCCTTTCAGCGGAGGCGCCATTCTTGGTGACCGCATCCGTATGCAGCGCCACTTCCTCGACTCCGGGGTTTTTATTCGAAGTCTTGCAACTCGTGGCCATTTCGGCGGCCTCACACGTTCCACCAACGATATGATCAATGTCCTGGACGCCATGGGCAAGGACATGGTCCTGGTTGAAACGGTAGGGGTCGGGCAGGATGAAGTGGAAATTGCCAACAGTGCTCACACGACCGTTCTGGTCACCATTCCGGGAATGGGCGACGACGTGCAGGCCATCAAGGCCGGCATCATGGAAATCGGGTGCATCTTCGTCGTGAACAAGGCGGACCGGGAGGGCTCGCGAAAGACGGTCCGGGAGCTCATGAACCTCGTGGAGCTGGGGCTGCGCCGGCGGGACAGCGACGGGTGGGAGCCCCTCATCATCGAAACCGAGGCCATCAAGGGCCGGGGGGTCGAAGAGCTTTACCAGGCAATCCGGAAGCACCGCGAGTATTTGGCCGCCAACGATCGCGGCCAGATGGATGATGTTCTTCAGAAGCGCGCCCGCAGCCAGTTGATCGAAGCTCTCAAAGATGAAGCCCTGCGCACCTTGCTTCGCCGACTTGAATCGCGGGGGGTCTCCCTCGACAGCCTCATCGAGCAGATCAAGTCCCGCCAGAAAGACCCTTATACCCTCGTTCAGGACGTTCTGGCCAAGGAGCTCCGCGACTTCACCTGCTGACATCTCCTGCTCCCACACCCTATGGTCCGCGGCCCCGAGCCGCGGGCCGCATCACATCCAGGACCACCTCGACAGAAACAATGACCGCATAAATCTCCCTTCCAACACGTTCCTGGCTGAAGAATCCCCGTCTTCCCTGCCGACTCACACCCCCCCCCGCCTGACGTGTGCGGGGATGGCGAACGCTGGATGATGAGCATCCCAGCTCATTAAGAGACTATCTCAAAACCCTCCGATACCGTCACCCCGGCGAAAGCCGGGGTC
>CAZEOY010000388.1:0-4288 GCA_964513835.1 uncultured Syntrophobacteraceae bacterium | reverse complement strand
ATGGAGCTGGGTCGGATCCCCGAGAATCTTGCTTTGCAGGGCGTCGGGGAGGATCACAACACCAATCTCGATGGTCGATGGAAGAGACGCTCTCAGGAATTTGGCTGCTTCTTTGACGATCGAGCTGACCAACAAGGGCTTGGGCTCCTGCTCGGTTTTGCGGCTGAAGCTGAGGATCTGCATCACCAGGTCTTTGGCTCGATTCGCTGCCGCGAGGATCTGTTCAAGATTTCCTCTCATGCCGCTCTTTTCAGGCACTTCCGCCATCGCCAGCTCAGAGTACCCAATGATGGGCGCCAGGATGTTGTTGAAGTCATGAGCAATACCGCCGGCCAAAGTGCCGATCGCCTCCATTTTCTGAATCTGATGGAGCTGCTTTTCCAGCCTCAGCTTGTCTTCCTCGAGACTCATCCGCTCGATCTCTGCCGAAGCCCTGGCTGCAATGATGCTCATGACTTCCCGGGCTCTTCGAGGAAGATTCAACTTTTGCCTGGATAAGGCGCAAAACAATCCGATAGTTCTATTGGCCTTGTTTCTCAGTGTCATCCCGATATAGCCCTCAGCCCGAAGGCGGATCAAATCCGGATCATCCGGAAATAGGCGGGCTACTCCTTCCGGGCAGTGGTAGAAGCCGTCTTCCAGGACTTTGATGCAGGGCGTCCCAGCCAATGAAAGAGACACGTCATGGGCAATGCTCCCGTCCAGCTGCAGGGAGAGAGCTCTGGCCGTCAGACCGTCCCAGGTTCGGCTGATCACCGCGTAGTCGCAGTGGAGCCACCCGCATAGCTTGCCGACTATTTCGTCGAAATAGTCGTAGCTTACGGTTCCCACCGCACTTTCAACGATCGTCTGGATAGCTTCGTCCGCTTGCCTCAATTCGGTGATGTCGCGCAACGTGCAGTGCGCGCGCACGAAACCCTCATGCGCGTCGTGCCGGGTGACGATTCCGTCAATCTCCACCTCCACAATCGACCCGTCTTTTCGTACCATCTGGAGGGTGAGTCCCGCCACTTCTCCTTTGCGCATAAGTCTCGAGAATGACGCCTGGAATGGGTGAATCTCCTGCGGGGCAACAAAATCCCAGCTCCATCGGTTGAGGACCTCCTCCTTGGAGTATCCGAAAATATTCAGCCAGGCTCGATTCACGTCCACGACACGACCGGATTCATCCAGGATCTGATGGCCAATGGGGGCATTATCAAAAAGCAGTCGATATCGTTCCTCGCTTTGCTTGAGCTCTCCTTCAGCCTGCCTACGCTCGAGGATCTCAACCCTCAACTGTTCGTTTGCAGCCAGCAGTTGAGCCGTGCGTTCCCGAACCCGCTTCTCCAACTCCTCGTGAGACCGATGCAGCCGTTTGTTCACTTGCTCCAAGTGTTTCTGCGTGGTCCGTAAATCGAGGTGAGTCTTGACTCGAGCGAGGACTTCCTCGCACTGAAGGGGCTTCGTGACATAGTCAACCCCTCCTGCTTCGAAGGCGCGCACTTTGTCGATGGGTTGGTCCAGGCCACTGATGAAGATCACCGGGATATCCCTGGTTTGCTCCTCGGCTTTTAGATGTCTGCATACCTCGAAACCATCCATTTCGGGCATTATCACGTCGAGCAAGATCAGATCGGGGAGGGCCGTTCTTGCAGTTGCCAGCGCCAGGGCGCCCGTGATGGCCGGACGTACGTCGTAATCGTGCTCCTTCAGCAACCTGGTTAACAGTTGCAGGTTGCCCGGATCATCATCGACGATGAGGATGGTCTTATTGGGGTTGCTTCCAGTTCTTGAGACGTTCACATCCAGCATCCTTCTACGCCGCTCCATTCGGACAACGTCGCCACAGGCTCCGAGAAATGCAGGTACTCACCCCTTCCCGGATTCAGGCACGGGAGGGGCGGACTGGCGCTGAAAGCGCAAACTCCGACCGCGTGCACCGGAGCACCCATGCCGCTGAGCGCGGCCGGTTCCCCGGACAGGGTCGTGGGAGTATCCGCGTCGATCAACGCCTCATCGGGCGCGGGGGTGCGGCTGATGATCCTCCACGAGCCGAGCTGTCCGGAGCATCGGTTGATGCTACCTGGTCTCCGGACAGAATTCGGGGTACAGCTTCTGCATACAGTCAGGGCACAGCCCGTGTGAAAAGCTCAGGTCCATGTGCTTCTTGAAGTACTCCTCCACGCTGTGCCAGTACTGGTCGTCATTTCGGATCTTCTTGCAACCAGCGCATATGGGGACAATCCGCTTCAATTCCATCAACTCACTGACATCCTGCAAAATCAGAAGAACGTGTCCATCTCCCAAGTAATCAAACGGTGCCGCTGTCACGAGCAGGAAGATCTCCTTGGTCCCCTTTCCATCTTCGCCAAGCTCCATTCTGGCTCTTTGTCGCACCATCTTCTGGTCCTTGAAGGAGGTATTGACCGAGCTCCTCACAATGCAGTCCCTGCAAGCCGGTGCCCTGCCGCACCCCTCGGCCGCCTCCCTGGCGTGAATGCAATTCAAGATCTCCCCGGCTCGATGACGCAGGGTCACTTTGGGGTCGGCAGCCAGCAGCGAAGCCCCATCACGATTGAAGGCAATGAACTTCACATCATTGTCCACAATGAATACCGGCAAAGGCATCGCATTGAAGATTGTCCCTAACAAATCGTTGCTCTCGATCAGTCCTTGCATGGTCAGTACCTTCTCGCCCACCGAAGACCCTGAATCCGTGTTTCCCCGACACAAAGGCCGGCTTTGTGCTCAGACCTCCGGAAAATTGATCACTCCTGTGCGCCGTGATGGTCGTCCTTGTCTGGGGAAAGGAGGCAAATAGCTTGCCAGGAAGCTCTCGGCGTTCAAACCGTGATCTCGATGAGATCTTCCCCCGTTTCCGCTCAGGGCGGCCCTGAAGAAAAGCTGCAACATGGGTTGCACGTGGCACAAGCCTATGTTCTGATTTTGCAGGAATAGCCATCATTTGTTCTAAGGGACACAGATTGAGGAAAGGACAAAGGTTGCGGGGATTCAGGTGGGCACCGGGTCAAGGAAGTGCGCCGGTGGAAATCAATCTTGCGACTTTCTCTTCAGACGCTTGCTGAGAGCCTGGTGGGAGATCCCCAGGACTCCGGCAGCTGCGGAAATATTGCCTCTCGACCTTTGGAGGGCTTCGGCAATGAGCAGATCCGCGGCATCCTTCAAGGTGGGGAGTTTCGAGAGCTTTGAGTAGACAGAGGGTCCTTCTTGCCCTGTCGGTTCCCGGACTTGACCTCTCACTGGGGCTTCTCCCGCAATTCGGGCCTTGAATGCCTGGATGGAGAGAACATGGGACCTGTGTTGGCTGACGGCATCAAAGATCATGGCCTTCAGCTCTCTCACGTTGCCGGGAAAATGATGGGTGGCCAGCAGATCGAACAGCTCCTTCGGCGCCTTGGGCTTCTTCCTGCCCAAAGCCACCGCTGCTTTCTCGAGGAAGTGGTTCACAAGGATCGGAAGATCGTCTCGTCGTTCACGAAGGGGAGGAACTGAAATGTGGTGGGTATGGAGCCGGTAAAACAGGTCCTTACGAAAAGATCCCTGAGCCTGCAGTTCCCGAAGATCCCGATTGGTGGCCACGACGACCCGAGCGTCAGTAAATTTGGGCTCGTCGCGGCCGAGCGGCAGGTATTCGCGTTCCTGCAGCAAGCCGAGCAGCTTCAACTGGGAGGGGATGCTCAGGTCCCCGATTTCGTCAAGAAAGAGAGTCCCCCCTGCTGCGCGCTCCACAAGACCGGGACGAGGAGTGTCCGCCCCCGTGAAGGCCCCTTTAGCATGCCCAAAAAGGGTATCAGCGAATACGTTGTCATCAAGCCCGGCCACGTTGATTCGGACAAAAGGTCCCTTGAGTCGGCTCAGCTGGTGGATCGCTTTGGCGATGATCTCCTTGCCCGTGCCCGTCTCGCCCTCTATGAGGACGGGTTGTGACGTTGCTGCAATGGACTCGATGTAGACCATGATGGAGATCATGCTTTTGTTCTGTGTGATCAACTCTGAGAAAGCCTCGGGGTGCTCCAACCTATCGGTGAAGATGTGATGCCTGAGGGCGTTGATTTCACGGTGCAGGTCACGAAACGCAATGGCGCGTCTGACCGTTGTCAAAAGTCGAGCTTCCTCGACGGGTTTTGTCAAGTAGTCGAACGCCCCCGTCTTCATGCACCTGACAGCCGTTTCGACCTCGTCGATACCCGTGATCATGATCACGGGTATCCCAGGATAACCGCACACAATCGAAGATAGAAGATCCTCCCCATATACGTACGGCATGCGCAGATCCAGCAATATG
>CAZEOY010000387.1:969-4293 GCA_964513835.1 uncultured Syntrophobacteraceae bacterium | reverse complement strand
CGTTGATTGCCACCGGGTTACCCCGCTCGAAATCAATCTCGACCACTTCGGGCTCATCGGGAGCTTTTTGAGGATCCACAGTGAGCGTGAACATATCGGGACGGGGCTCGAGCCAGGGATCTTCGAGGATGCCTCCTTCATAGCTGATGTGCAGCATGTTGCGGTCGGAGCTGTAGGGCTTTTCCTGGGTCACGGGGACAGGAATTCCGTGCCTGGTGGCGAAATCCACGAGCGCCGTGCGTGACTTCAAGTCCCACTCTCGCCAGGGCGCCACGACCTTGATAGCAGGATTGAGAGCCATGTAGGTCAGTTCAAATCTCACCTGGTCATTGCCCTTGCCCGTCGCCCCGTGGCTCACGGCATCAGCTCCCTCCTCGGCAGCAATTCGAATCTGATGCTTGGCGATGATAGGGCGAGCAATGGATGTCCCCAGAAGATAGTGTCCCTCATAGACTGCATTGGCCCGAAACATGGGAAACACGAAATCCTCGACGAACTCCTCGCGAAGATCCTCGACGCGGGCTTTGACAGCCCCGGTTGCCATAGCCTTGGCTTCCAGGCCGTCCAGCTCTTCGCCCTGCCCAAGGTCTGCAGCGAAAGCCACCACTTCGCACTGATAGGTCTCGATGAGCCACTTGAGGATGACCGACGTATCCAGCCCACCGGAATATGCCAGAACTACCTTGTCAACTCTCATACCGAGGCGACGCCTCCTTTCAAAGTCATGGGTTGAGCAGCCACTCGAGCAGCGCCATCTGCAGATGAAGTCGATTCTCGGCCTGGTCGAAAACAATAGATTGCGGCCCGTCCAACACGTCGTCCGTGATTTCATCTCCGCGATGGGCCGGCAGGCAGTGCATGACCAGGGCATGAGGCGGAGCAGCAGCCAGCAGCTGAGCGTTGATCTGATAAGGGGCGAAGATCTCTCTTCGAACCGCCTCTTCAGATTCCTGTCCCATGCTCGCCCACACGTCGGTGTAAATGATGTCCGCCGACGCGACAGCTTCCAGTGAATCAGAGGTCAGCACGATCTGCCCTCGCCCTTCGGCACGGCCTCGCTCGAGGATCCGTGCATTGGGCTCGTAGCCGGGAGGGCAGGCCAGGCGCAGTGTGAAGCCCAGTCGAACTGAAGCATTGATCCAGGAATGGGCCACGTTGTTACCGTCCCCGACCCAGGCCACACAAAGCCCATCCAGCGATCCCCGCTTCTCGGCGATGGTCTGAAGATCGCTCAGCACCTGACACGGATGAAACAGGTCCGTCAGCCCGTTGATGACCGGGATGGTCGCAAAACGCGCCAGCTCCTCGACGTCTTCATGACGGTAAGTGCGAATCATGATGCCGTCCACGTATCGGGAGAGCACTCTTGCCGTGTCGGCATGACTCTCCTTGCGCGCGATCTGCGTGTCCTTCTCCGCCATGTAAATGCAGTGCCCACCCAGTCGATACATGGCCGCTTCAAAGGAGACTCGGGTGCGGGTGGAAGGCTTGACGAAGATCAAGCCGAGCACCTTGCCGGTCAGGGTCGGCCGGAGAACCCCTTCCGCCCACTCCCTCTTCACCTGTCGGCCACGGGAGATAAGCGTCAGGATCTCCTCCGCACTCAGGTCGAGAATGGTGCAAAGGTCTCTTTTCATAGAGGTTCCTCAGCCAGAACCTCATCCAGCACTGCGATGAGCCGATCGACTTCGCCCGTTTCAATCACGAGGGGGGGCACGAATCGCAGGACGGTCTCATGAGTACAGTTGATGACAACGCCGCGACTGAGGCATTTCTCGACCAGGTGCTGGGCCGGCCGATCCAGATCCAAAGCCAGAATGAGACCTCTTCCGCGCACTTCGCGAACAAAGGCATGCCTGGACTTGAGCTCCCGCAGCCTTCCGGCGAAATATTCCCCCGTCGAACGGACACGATCGAGAAATTCCGACCTGGAAATCGTCTCCAGGACCCGGAGTGCCACTGCCGTCACCAGGGGCGTTCCGCCAAAGGTCGTGGCGTGGCTTCCCGGGATGAACGACTCGGCAACGCTCTGACCCGCCAGCATGGCGCCAACCGGGAGCCCATTGCCGAGAGCCTTGGCCAGCGTCATGACGTCCGGGACCACGTCCTCCTGCTCGTATGCGAACAAGCTTCCGGTCCGGCCCATGCCCACCTGAACCTCATCGAAAATGAGCAAAACATCCCGCTCCCGGCAGAGAGCCTTGAGGTCACGCAGATACCCGGGGCTCGGCATGTTCACGCCGCCTTCCGCCTGAATGGGCTCGACCATCACGGCGCACGTCCGTTCAGTCAGGGCGGCTTCGACTGCGGCGACGGAATTGAAATCCACGAACGTAAAGCCTTCCACCAGCGGTTCAAAGCCCCTATGGACCTTGGTCTGTCCCGTGGCTGACAAAGTGGCCAGGGTCCTGCCGTGAAACGACTCCTTCATGGTCAGCACATGAAATCGGCCCTGCCCATAGCGGTCCTGGCTGTACTTGCGAGCGAGCTTGATGGCGGCCTCATTGGCCTCGGCACCGCTGTTGCAAAAAAACACCTTATCTGCAAAAGAAAGACGTGTCAATTCCGCGGCCAGCCGGGCCTGGGGCTGGGTATAGAAGAGATTGGACACATGGACGAGCGTGTCCGCCTGGTCGCAGAGAACCCTGGTCAGCTCCGGCGGACAGTGGCCCAGGTTGCACACCGCGATTCCCGCCAGACAGTCCAGATACTCCCTGCCCTGGTCGTCCCAAAGCCTGCAGCCCCGACCCCGCACAAAGGTGACGGGGAGCCGGGCGTAGGTCGTGCAAATGTGCTCCTGGCAGGCTGTCCTGCTGTCTTCCATTCAACTCTCCAATGTCTCTAAAGTCGTTTCTTGATGATTTCGGTACCGACCCCGTGATCGGTGAAGAGCTCCAGGAGGACGGCATGGGGGACCCGCCCGTCGATGATGTGAACCTTGCCGACCCCGGCCTGGATGGCATCGATGGCACATTGAACCTTTGGGATCATGCCGCCCTTGAGGGTCTCGTCCTGAAGGGCATCGGCAGCCTCGGCCACCGTCATGCTCGAGATCAGCTGCCCATCACGATCCAGGACTCCCTGGACATCGGTCATGAGCAGCAGCTTTTCGGCCTGCAGCGCTCCGGCTACATGTCCTGCCACCAGGTCGGCGTTGATGTTGTACGTTTCTCCGTTCGCTCCCATTCCCACCGGAGCGATGACCGGAATGACCTGGCTCTTTTCGAGAAGCCTCAGGATTTCCACGTTCACGCCCTGGACCTCTCCCACCAATCCGATGTCCACGATCTCAGGAGGCTGGTCATCGCCCTGGTAGCGAAAGAC
>CAZEOY010000387.1:0-959 GCA_964513835.1 uncultured Syntrophobacteraceae bacterium | reverse complement strand
TGAGCATCCTTTCCGCTCAGGCCCACGGCCTGTCCGCCGTGACGATTGATGAGCGAGACGATTTCCTTGTTCAATTTGCCGACCAGCACCATCTCCACGATGTCCATGGTGTCCTCGTCGGTCACTCTCATTCCCGCCCGGAAATCGCTCTTCTTCCCAATACGCTCGAGCATCTTTCCGATCTGAGGCCCACCGCCGTGGACCACTACCGGATGGAGCCCGATGTACTTCATCAGGACGATGTCCCTGGCGAAGCTGTCCTTGAGCTCTTCGGCTACCATGGCATGGCCGCCGTACTTAATGACCACGGTCTTCTGATAGAACCGCCGGATGTAGTGCAGAGCCTCACTGAGGATTTCGGCCTTCTCGATCATTCTTTCTTCCTCGCTCGGTTTGGGAGCCAAAATCACAATATATAGCGGCTGAGGTCCTCGTCCTTGATGATCTCCTGGAGCGTATCGCGCACGTACTCCTTCGTGATGGGGATCAGCTGGCCCTTCAAATCGGGAGCATTGAAGGAGATTTCAGACAACAGCTTTTCCATGATCGTGTGCAGTCTTCGAGCCCCGATATTCTCCGTACGGGAGTTGACCTGAAAAGCCAGCTCCGCGATCTCCTCGATGGCCGCGTCATCGAAAGTGATCTTGACGTCCTCGGTATCCATTAGTGCCGTATACTGCACGATCAAAGCGTTATCGGGCTCCTTCAGGATGCGGACGAAGTCCTCCTTGGAGAGGGGGGTGAGCTCTACACGGATGGGAAACCTCCCCTGCAGTTCAGGAATCAGGTCCGATGGCTTGGCGATGTGAAAGGCCCCGGAGGCGATGAAGAGAATGTGATCCGTTCTCACCATCCCGTATTTGGTGGTGACGGTGGACCCCTCCACGATGGGCAGAAGGTCCCGCTGAACGCCTTCACGGGACACATCGGGGCCTCGCCCCCCGGACTCCCTCCCGGCG
>CAZEOY010000386.1:0-4294 GCA_964513835.1 uncultured Syntrophobacteraceae bacterium | reverse complement strand
GAGAAGGAGACCATCCCGTTTCAACCCAATTATGACAACTCGCTGCTCGAGCCGACGGTGCTCCCCACGCGGGTGCCGAACCTGCTGCTCAACGGCTCTTCGGGCATCGCCGTCGGTATGGCCACGAACGTCCCGCCGCACAACCTGAGCGAGCTCTGCCGGGGCCTGCTGGCCCTGCTGGATGACTCGAGTCTCACCGTGGCCGACCTCATGAAGTATATTCCGGGACCCGACTTCCCCACGGCGGGATTCATTTACGGGCGCGAGGGCATTCGGGAGGCGTACGAAACGGGCCGGGGAACCATCAAGATGCGGGCCCGCATCGAGGTGGAGGAATCGGGCAAGCGGACACATCTCATCATCACCGAGCTTCCCTACCAGGTGAACAAGGCCAAACTTCAGGAGCGCATCGGTGAGTTGGTCAAGCAGAAGCGGATCGAAGGCATCGTGGACATTCGCGATGAATCGGACCGCGAGGGGATGCGCGTCGTCCTGACCCTGCGCCAGGGGGACGACCCCAAGGTGGTTGAAAACCAGCTCTACAAGCACACGGCCGTCGAGTCCACCTTCGGGGTCATCATGCTCGCCGTGGTGGACAACAAGCCGGAAGTCCTCAACCTCAGGGATATCCTCTTGAAATTCCTGGGCTTCCGCCGCGAGATGGTCGTGAAGCGGACTCAGTATGAGCTGGCTCAAGCCGAAAAGCGGGCTCACATCCTGGAGGGTCTGAAAAAGGCCCTGGATCATCTAGACGAAGTGATCGCGCTCATCCGCGCGGCATCCAGCCCCGCCGAAGCGAGGACCGGCCTCATGGAGCGCTTCGAGTTCAGCGAGTCCCAGGCCCAGGCCATCCTCGAGATGCGGCTGCAGCGGTTGACGGGCCTCGAGCGTGAGAAGATCATTCAGGAATACGAGCAGATTCTGAAGGAAATTGAACGGCTTCGCCAGATTCTGGCTTCGCCGGCCCTGGTGGACCAAGTGATCCGCGAGGAGGTCGAAGCACTCCTCAACCAATACGGAGACCACCGCCGCACCGAGATCGTCGCGGACACGGGTGAGATCAACATCGAAGATCTCATCGCCGACGAGGAAATGGTGGTGACCGTTTCCAAAACCGGCTACATCAAGCGCACCCCTCTCGCCATCTATCGCACCCAGAAGCGGGGGGGCAAGGGGAGGACGGGCATGAGCACCCGGGAGGAGGACGTGGTGACTTTCCTCTTCACGGCCTCGGCTCACGACTATCTCCTGCTCCTCACCAACCGCGGCCAGGTCTTCTGGCTGAAGGTCTACGAACTGCCCGAGGTCGGGCCTGCGGCCATCGGGAAGGCCATCGTCAATCTTCTGCCGCTGCAAAAGGACGAGAAGGTCCAGACGATTCTCCCGGTGAAGGAGTTCAAGGCAGACCATTACCTGGTCATGGCGACCCGCAACGGAGTCATCAAGAAGTCGGAGCTCACCGCCTATTCCAACCCGCGCTCCACCGGCATCAAGGCAATTGTTCTGGATGAGGACGACGAGGTCATCTGTGCGCGGATCACCGACGGGAACCGCCACCTTTTCCTCATGTCCCAGGCGGGCAAGTGCATTCGAGTGGACGAGAAGGAGTTTCGTCCTCTAGGGCGGGTGAGTCGGGGCATCCGGGGCATGAACCTCGACGGGGGCAAGCTGGTGGGCATGGATGTCATCGATGAGGGAAAGTCCATCCTGGTCATCACCCAGAAGGGGTTTGGAAAGCGGACGTCTTCCGAGGAGTATCGCAGCCAGAGCCGCGGCGGAAAGGGCGTCCTCAACACGCGCGTCACGGACAAGAACGGCGAGGTCGTGGGGTTCCATCAGGTGGCCGACGAGGATCAGATCCTGATGATTACGGATCGGGGGCGGCTCATCCGGACCCCCGTTGCACCCATCCGGCAGGTCGGGCGCGTGACCCAGGGCGTAAAGCTCATGGACCTCGATGAAGGGGAGCAGGTCGTGGATCTGGCTGTTCTTCAGGAGTCCGATGAATCGAAGGAGGAAGGGGAGAATTGAGCCATCCAACGGGACGTGTAGGGGTCATCGGCGCGGGGAGCTGGGGAACAACCCTGGCAGCCGTACTGGCCGACAGGGGCCACGAGGTGGACCTGTGGGTCTTCGAAACGGATCTCTTTGAAATCATTCGAGATTCATGCGAAAATACGTTTTATCTGCCCGGATGCCGCCTGGACAACCGCATCACGCCCCACAACGATCTGGAGCGGGTCGTCCGGGGACATTCCATCCTGGTGATGGTGGTGCCGTCGCATGTCTATCGACAGGTGGCCCGACAGATGATTCCTTTTCTGGAAAAGGGCGCCATCCTGGTGAGTGCCACTAAAGGAATCGAGAATGACACCCTGCTCACCATGTCCGGCATATGGAAGGAGATTCTGCCGACCGAAGACCTGGTGCACCTGCTCTGCCTCTCGGGGCCTTCTTTCGCCCGGGAGGTGATTCAACGGATTCCCACGGCCATCACGATGGCGGGGGATCGGATGGAGGTGGCTCAGGAGGCGCAGCAGGTCTTCTCGACGCCCTATTTTCGGGTCTATACGAGCCTCGACCGTGTAGGTGTGGAACTCGCCGGTGCTCTCAAGAATGTCATCGCCGTCGCGGCGGGGGCTTGCGACGGCCTCGGGTTCGGCCACAACACACGAGCCGCCCTCATCACCCGCGGCCTTGCCGAAATCACCCGTCTGGGAGTGCGGATGGGAGCACACCCCCTGACTTTCAGCGGACTCTCCGGGATCGGGGATCTTCTCCTGACCTGTACAGGAGATCTCAGCCGCAACCGGACCGTTGGCATGCAACTGGGGCAGGGGAGGAAGCTCAGGGACATTTTGAGCGAGATGCGTATGGTGGCTGAAGGAGTGAAGACAGCTCTTTCAGTACATGCGCTGGCTCAGCGCATGGAAGTGGAAATGCCCATCTGCGAGCAGGTCTACGAGGTGCTTTACGAGGACAAAGACCCCAAAGCGGCTGTGCGGGACCTCATGGATCGTGATTTGAAACACGAAATGGATCTCGAGTACCATTGCCAGGTGGATTAGACCATGCCTCATACGGTTGCCGGGAAGATCTTCGAACGTGTCCGCGAGAAGAAGGAAAGCTACCGCCGGTATGATTTCGAGAAGCTTCAGGAGGAGGCGTTTGCGACCTTCTTCGACCTGGCACAGGAGCACACCAATCTCGAGACACTTTACCTGATTTGTGTGGCGGTCCCGAAGGAGTTTTTCGATCTGGACAGCCGACTTTACGTCCTTCATCCCAGATCGTTTCAGCTCGAGAAGGTGTGCACCAGCGAAGAAGGCCTCGTGCCTGAAGAGAAGCGGCTCGACTTCGATCTTTCCGCCACCGAGGGCCCGGTGGAGACTGAAGCGAGCTGGGTTTTTCCTATCCCCGGCAATCAGGCCCTGGTCCAATGGACACCGATCTTGGGTCAGAGCCAGACTCTGGGAATGTTCGAGATTTATCCCAAGCAAAAAGTCGATGCCAAGAACCATTTCTTCCTGGAGAAATTCACCAACCGCATCGGCTACAATCTCCACATGAAGCTGCTCATTCAGCAGCACTTCGATCACATCAAGTTTGTCAATCAGCTGGTGGCGGACATTGAGCACAATGTCATCTCACCCAATCTCTACTACAAGCTCTTTCTGATCAGGCTCAAGAAGCTCCTCGGATCCTATCGGCATGTCCAGAAGGAACTGGGAGACATCATGCTCTTTCTTCGAAATCAGAACGAGCAGCTTTACAACCTCCTGGTGGAAATCCAGAAACCTCTTCGCGAATCCAACGGTCAACTGGAGCAGGAATACAGGGCTCTGAAGGAGCACTATGAGCACACAAGCCTGTTCCTGGAAACACTGTTGCGAAGGGATCATTTCGAAAAAGGAACTTACGTCCTGAGGAAACAACCGTGCAATTTCAGGACGGAGATCATTGAACCTTTACTGGAGCGCCATCGTCCACAGTTTGAAAAACGGAAGATCAAGATCGACAGCCATTTTCAAACTGTGCCCGACGAACAGATCACGCTCTTCGTGGATAAGGGCCTGATATCCCAGGTCTTCGACAATTTTCTGACCAATGCCATCAAATATGCTCAGAAAGTTGAAGATCAATTCGGCCACAGAATCAAGCTGTTTTCGTACAGTCGGGAAATCCTCAAAGACCATTTTGGTGAAGGGATCCACGGCGTACGTTTCAATTTCTTCACGACGGGCAAACCACTTTCGCTCGAGGATTCGCGAAGGGTTTTCGAAGAGGGGTAAAG
>CAZEOY010000385.1:0-4296 GCA_964513835.1 uncultured Syntrophobacteraceae bacterium | reverse complement strand
TGATAGCCCCACCCTGCGATGAGGATTCCCGCGAGGATCGGGCCAGCGGCATGACCGATGTCGAAGATGGTTCCGAATGTGCCCATGGCCGTCCCCAAGTGGTGCTCCTGGCACAGGTCGGCGACCATGGCCGCAGCAGAGGAGGTCACAAACGCCTCCCCGAGACCGAATACAATGGCCGTGATCGAGAGGAGAAAGAATGAACTGACCCAGGGGATGCAGGCGAAGGAGACCGCGCAGAAGATGATCCCCAGCGCAATCAAAGGTCTCCTCCCGACTCGGTCGGAGGTCTTACCCATGACCGGTTTCGACAGAATCGTCACCAGAACCTGGATCCCCCACAGGAGGCCGGCCTGGAACTCATTCAGGCCTGCGACCTTCACGGCATACACGGGGAGGAAAGCCTCCAAGGCCCCAACGGTCATGTTCTGCAGCCCCTCCATGCCCGATGTGATGACGATTCGGTGATCGCTGATTACCTCTTTGATCCCCGAGACGAACCGCCCCCGGGACTTTCTCAAACCGGTCTTTTTCCGGAGTGACTCCCGGCCTCGCAGGAGATTGAATCCAAGAAGGAGGGAGACCACCCCGACGCAACCACTCAGGAGGTACACCTTGTGAAAATCGGCCAGAGAAGGAGCCGTTGCCGCGGCCAAGCTGTAAAGGAGCAGGCCGCCGATGGGCGCACCCAGGAGGTTACCCGTGATGGTGATCGAGGAGAACCAGGAGAGCATTTCCCCCTTCTTTGCCCCGGCCACGTCCGCCACCACCGCCATGGAGACCGGCCCGTAGATGGCTGTCGCGAAGCCGTGCATGAATCGAACGACGGAAAGGAGACGGACATCCGTCACCAGGAGATAGCTGAAGGGCATCGCGGCAAAGACCACGAGGCCGAAGAGCATGGTCCTCTTCCGACCGATGACATCGCAGAGTGCCCCGGAGGGCAACTTGAAAAAGATCCCGGTCACCGTGGATATGCCAACCACGAATCCGATGGTCTCTGGTCCTGCTCCCAACTGCAGTGCAAAAAGGGGCAGCACGGGGCTTCTCGCCAGGGCGTAAGAGAGCCTGGCGAAGAGGCCAACAGCGCACAGCCCCGTCAAGGTGCTTCTCGAACCCATTCTGAACTCCCTATTCTCCAGGCACCTTTCGGTCAAAGAAGATGCACTTGTCGCCGATGCAGATGGGTATCCCCATCACGATCTCCGCCCGGATGACACCGAGCGCCCGCGCCGCTGCCCCCACCCGCTGCTGGACCCTGCGGTCCACGTCGAGCGTGCTGGCAGTCTTGGCCCGGAGGCCAACGCCACGCCGATGTCCATCATCCGAAGGGCACAGTGAGGGCCCGTGTACCCCATCTCCTTCTCACTGACCTTCCTCTGGTTTGTGAACTCGCTGCACGTGGGGTGGCCGCCGCCGCAGTCATGGCCGGCTGTTCCGGATTTTCCAAGCCCAACGAGGAGGAGTACCTGTGAGCTCTTGATATTGGAGGCATCCCTCAGCCAGAACGGTTCCTTGGTGCTTCTGGGCGCATAGGCCTTCATGGCGTCCCCGATCCGCTTCAAGTCATCCTCGTCCGTAACGGCGACGATCTCCAGGAAATCCTTCCCTCCGGCCCTGGGAGCCGTCCTCGCCGATGCGGCCATGAGACCCACGACCATCTTCGTTACTTCTTTCAATTCCCGACCTACCGCATGCTAATTAGAAGGTAACTATGGTTACATAGTAATCCCTTGCGAAACGGTGTCAATCCCCGAGACCGAACTTTGAAAATTATGGTGAGATTTAAGACACCTCTATGCCATCTCGCGTTTGTGGCTCTTGACGGATGGCAGATCTGGTCGAATAATTGAAACCATAGTTACTTGTATTGGCTTCTAGGGGAGAATGTAGCAGCCAGGAAAAGGTGGAATCCCAGTGAAATGGTTGATGCTCGTGTACAAGCTGCCGAGATCGAGGACGACCGCCGCGAAAGTCGCCACGTGGCGGAAGCTGAAGAAGCTCGGCGTCTTCCCCTTGCAGGACTCGGTGTGCGTGCTGCCCCAATCAGAGAAGACCTTGCACAGTCTCGACTGGCTCGCCGCGGAACTGAGGGAGATGGGGGGCGATGCCTCCGTGTGGCAAGCCGAGACACTCACCGCATCTCAGGAAAGAAATCTTCGGGAGCACTTCTTGGAGCAGGTCAACGTGCAGTACAGCAAGATCATGGAGGAAGCGCGCCGCGCAGGAAACACGCACCAACTCAGAGCCATCTGGATGCGATTCCACAGGGTCAAGACGGACGACCACCTGAGATCGCCTCTCGCCAGGGAGGCCGAGGCCGCTTGCGAAGCTCGGGCCATGGAACTCGGGGGGAAGGAGGACCAGCGTTGAAGTGGGTCACATGGAAGGATGTGGGAATCGACAGAATCGCATGCGCCTGGTTGATCCGAAAGAGGATCGACCCAGACGCGGAGTTCCTGTTCATCCGACGCGGGGCGGATCACAGGGACCTGGATGCCGTGCCCTTTGACATCCCAGGCGCGAATCTCAGCCACAAGCGGGGGAAGTGCTCCTTCTGCACCATCCTCCGGGAATACGGAATCGAGGACAAGGTGATGGATCAGATCTGCAAGATCGTGAACGCGGCCGACACATTGAGCGATGCCCTCCCACCGCCGGAGTCCGCTGGGGCGGATCTGATCTGCCGGGGGCTGGCCAAATCCCTGAAGGACGACGCAAGGGCACTGGAAGTGGGTGGCATGATCTTTGACGCCATCTATGTCCAACTTGAGGGTTCGGCCTGAGCGGAAGGCGGCTGCGTATCCCGACTCGTGCATGGAGCGGTGGGGTGTCGCGGACGCGAAATCCTCTCTCAGCCGAACGCTTGCGCCGAGCGCCGGAAGCTGGAGGTTGGGGCGGGGTCTCAACTGTGTCCTGGAGCCTTTTTCCTGGGGTTTCCATATTTTCGATTGACAGTGGACTTTGTTTGTGTCTTCATTCAATTAGTCAATTATTCGTTTGAATATAAGAGGATTATCTCATGAACGCAAGCGGCCGACGATTCAAGGATGCCGTCTACGAGCAATTCTCGCGCATCGGCAAGGCGGTCTCCAGCCCCAAGCGGCTGGAGCTTCTGGATCTGCTGTGTCAGGGCGAAAGGACCGTCGAAGCTTTGGCTGGGGAAACCGGAATGAGCCTGGCCAACGCTTCCCAACATCTGCAGGTGCTCCGTGCAGCCCGCCTCGTGGAGACGGAAAAGGAGGGGGTGTTCGTGCACTACCGGCTGGCGGATGAAGAGGTCTGTGCGTTCTTCCGGAGCATGCGGCTCCTGGCCGAAAGCAGACTGGCCGAGGTGGAGCGGATCAGGCGCAGGTTCCTCGGTTCTTGGGGCGGGATGGAGCCCGTGAACCGGGATGATCTATTGATGCGGGTTCGGACCGGAGCGGTCACCGTCCTCGATGTCCGGCCCTCAGAGGAGTACGAGGCCGGGCACATCCCCGGCGCCCTGTCGGTTCCGCTGGAGGATTTGGAACGGAAGCTCTCGGATCTGCCGCCGGATCAGGAGATCGTGGCGTATTGCCGGGGTCCATACTGCGTACTGGCGGTTCAAGCCGTCGAGATCCTGCGAAAGAGGGGATTTCATGCGATTCGCCTGGAGGATGGCGTTCAGGATTGGCGCGCCCGGGGTTTTCCCGTAGCCGTGGGGCAGGAGAAGGCCGGTTGAGCCAATGGAAACCGTCATGCCCGGGAGGGGGCACCATCGAACCGTGAAAGCGCCTCGTCGGGTTTCTCACGCCCCCTGAAGGGTGCGGCTGCAAATGCGGATCGGAGTTGTAGCCGCAGGCTTCGGCCTGCGAGCCTTCTTGTTCTGGAAGAGGTGAGAGGACCATGGACCCGCGAAGACGAATTGTCCTGTCTCTTGTCGCCGTAGCCGCGACGGCCACGGTTCTCTGGCTCACCATCCGGGCGGTCACCCCCAAAGAGTACACCTGGAACGATGTGGTGGCTGAAGGGCAACGGGGAGGATACCGCCTCATCACCACCGGCGAATTGTGGGAGCGCTACCAGAAGGGCTCCCGAGATCTTCTGCTTGTGGACACCCGTCAGGAATGGGAGTACCAGACCGGGCACATCGCCGGGGCGGTCAATTTCCCCATGGAGCCCACCGGGTGGTCTCGCTGGCGCAAGAAAGGCGATCTTGAATCATTCCTGGGACCGGACAAGGATCGTTTCCTCGTTTTCTACTGAGCGGGCCTCACATGAGTCCGCAGCGACTCGGCGGCCCGGGTGGCCGTTCAGCTTGGGTATAAAAAC
>CAZEOY010000384.1:0-4303 GCA_964513835.1 uncultured Syntrophobacteraceae bacterium | reverse complement strand
ATGGAGATTGATAACAGTCGGGACCCTGAATCAACTTTACAAGGCCCCTGACGTCCTCATCAGGGCGGTTGCCGAATGTGTTCGAAATGGATCGGATATCGAACTGGTTTTGGTGGGTGACGGTAAGCACCGTGCCGAACTGGAGGGCCTTGCCGTCTCCGAGGGGATCGGAGCACGTGTACACTTCAAGGGTCAGCTTTCTTCCGGAGAAGCCGTTCGAAGGGAGCTCGATCAGTCGGACCTTTTCGTGCTTCCTTCGCTAACAGAAGGTCTGCCACGGGCGATGATCGAAGCGATGGCCCGTGCTCTGCCCTGCATTGGCTCGACGGTGGGCGGCATCCCGGAACTTCTCGAGCCTGGACACACTGTACCTCCTGGTGATGTGAAAGCACTCGCAAACAAGATCAAACAAGTGACCTCAAACCCTTCCCAAATTGCAGCAATGTCTCGCAGAAACCTCGAGAAGAGCATGGAATATCAGGAGGATAACCTACGTGAACGGCGTGTAGCGTTTTATCGGTACATCAGGGATACAACTCAAGAATGGCTTCAACAGCGCAGCAACTGATGCTCCTTGCGACAGTCTGATGATTAATTGGTTTGTTTGGAGATATAATTTGAAATAGTGGCGTAGTTGAATGAGGTTATAATCATGAAGATTTTGGTGGTGGGAGGTATAGCTGGCTCATTGATCAATTTCCGAGGCCCCCTCCTGAGAGCGATTCTGAACCGCGGCCATTCCGTATTCACAGCTTCAGGGCAAACAACACCAGTACTGTCAAGTCAGCTGAGAGATATGGGCGTTGAACATAATGCCATTTCAATGGAGCGAGCAGGGGTAAATCCAGTAACCGACTCAATGGTTATTTATGAACTTAATAAACTATTTCAAAAGATTAGACCCGATATAGCATTGAATTATACTGTGAAACCTGTGATTTATGGTTCACTCGTCGCACGGCTAGCAGGAGTCCCCCGGGTTTTTTCCATGATCGAAGGACTGGGGTATGCTTTTACGGAAATGAGCTGGAAGCGTAAAATCATAAAGCTAGCTTCCAAAGTTCTTTATAAGATCAGCCTCACAAACAATGCCGCCGTGTTCTTCTTAAACCCCGATGACAAAAGTCTCTTTAGAGAAGAGTGTCTAATTGGAGAACAGTCAGAGGACATAGTACTCAACGGAATAGGTGTGGATCTGGACCACTACACCCTTGCCCCCATGACGAAGACACCATCCTTTCTTCTCATTGCCCGGCTTCTTGGAGACAAAGGCATTCGCGAATACGTGGCTGCGGCACGAAGGGTCAAGTCAAGATACCCCCATGCATTATTCCGCCTTGTCGGAGGCACAGACCCCAATCCGTCCTGCATTCCAATGGAAGAGGTAAGGGGATGGGTTCGAGAAGGAGTCATCGAATACCTTGGTGAGGTCAGCGACGTACGTCCTGCGATTGCTGCGTCTTCAGTCTACGTCTTGCCGTCCTACCGGGAAGGCACCCCGCGCACGGTCCTCGAAGCCATGTCCATGGGACGGCCCATCATCACGACGGATGCTCCAGGGTGCCGGGAAACTGTCACACGCAATCCCGGAAATCAGGGTGTCGAGGCGAGCAACGGCGTTGTCCAAGGCGAAAATGGATTCCTCGTTCCGGTCAGGGATGTGGACAGCATGGTCCGGGCCATGGAATATTTCATTGAGGACCCTGACCTGGCAGAAAAGATGGGGCAGCGCTCCCGTGAGATCGCGGAGGAGAAATATGATGTGCACAAGGTCAATGCCGTCATCCTCGAGACCATGGGGCTTTGATGGGGCAAGCCAGGACTGAAATTCAGAATTACATCCGCGGGAATATCCTCATGATGCTCAATGAAGCCCAATCGGTGCTACCATTCATGAGAAAACTCTACCAAAGCCATGGGAAAAGGTACCTGGATTTGGCAGTGACCATTCCCGCACTGTCGATTCTCACACCCCTTCTTGTCCTGCTGGCATGCCTGGTTCTAATGACACATGGTTCCCCGGTCCTCTTCCGCCAACGGCGCCCAGGGCTCTATGGGGCACCCTTCACCTTGTTGAAGTTCCGCACCATGAAGAACGCCCGCGACGGGCACGGCAACCTTCTGCCTGACAACGAGCGGGTTACCCGCTTCGGTAATTTTCTTCGTTGTTCGAGCCTTGACGAACTGCCGGAGTTCCTGAACATCCTGAAAGGGGACATGAGCCTGGTCGGCCCGCGCCCGCTTCTGATGCAGTACCTGGACAGATACAGCCCGGAGCAGGCGCGGCGGCACGAGGTGAAACCGGGGCTGACAGGGTGGGCGCAGGTCAACGGGCGTAACGCCATCAGCTGGGAGGAGAAGTTCGAACTGGATGTGTGGTACGTGGAACACCAGTCCCTCTGGCTGGATCTCAAGATTATCGCCCTCACAGTGCTCAAGGTGTTTAAGCGCGAAGGCATCAATCAACCCGGTCAGGCCACCATGGAAGAATTCATGGGAAGCGGCTCATGACGCTGTCTTTGCCGGACCGACGGAACGGCCTCCCCCCGAAAACTCAACCATTAGCATTTGGCTCATCATGAGAAAACAGCTCATTCGGGATCTCGAGAAACATGGTGGGGTCTTGTTGCGGGAAAGCAGATGGCATACTATCATATTGAACTATCATGGTGAAAGGTTCGCTCAAGACACACGCCCCCCCGTCACACTGAAGTCGTTGAGGAGCCTGCCCGGCAAATCAGCTCCGATCTGGATATGCCTTTCACGAGACAGGTCGATGAAATATGGAGCCGTGATGAAACATGAGGGGGGGTCCGAGCCTCGATGGGCCGCCGAAAGTCGAGAACGTTTTCTTCCCCGCGGGAGAAACCGAAACCATGATCATCCGTTACATCCAGGAAGCCATGGAAAGGGCCCGGTACGAAGTGATTCGGGATGACGAGCCCCATTACGGCGAAGTCCCGTCCCTCGAAGGGGTCTGGGCCAAGGGCAAGACACTTGAAGAATGCCGCAGGAACCTGGCTTCCACCGTCGAAGACTGGGTTCTTTTCAGCGTAGCCAAGGGCCTCCCCATCCCGCCCGTCGTAGGAGCCCGCATTGACCTTCCAGAGAGACTTGCCGGCTGAATGACGCAACTGAAGCCGACGACTCGTCGCGAGCTTGTCCAGCGATTGAGAGCACTCGGGTGCGACGGGCCCTTTTCCGGCGGTCGCCATGAATGCATGTTGAAGGGGCACCGTCGCCTGGTTCTCCCCCCCACCGGGACGACATTGGAATCGATCTCCTGAGACGCATCTTGAGTCAAGGGGGAATCTCTTTGCAGGAGTGGGAGTCGAGCAGGGAATGAGCCGGGTCCTCATCATCGGAGCGGGCGGGCACGCTCAAGTCGTGGCCGACATCCTGCTGCGCGCACGGGAGTCAGGGGAAGCTGTCACACCGATGGGGTTTCTCGACGACAATCCCGAGCTTGCGGGCCTGAGCCTTTTAGATTTGCCCGTCCTTGGTCCATCTGAAGCTCGGCATCGCATTCTGCACGAAGCCGTGATCGTTGCCATCGGCGACAATGTGACACGTAAATCCGTTTACGAGCTCATCAAGAATGAGGGTGAGGAGCTCGCCATCGCCATCCACCCCGGGGCCATCGTAGCACCCGATGTCAGAATCGGGCGCGGGACCATGATCTCACCGGGGGCCATCGTCAACACCGGATCCCGGATAGGCGAAAATGTCATCCTCAACACCGGCTGCACCGTTGATCACCACAACTTCATTGAAAACCACGTGCACATTGCCCCGGGGGTCCACATGGGAGGAGAGGTTGCGGTCGGCGAGGGGAGCCTGGTGGGGATAGGCGCAACGGTCATGCCCCGCAAAAGAATCGGGCGATGGAGCATCGTGGGGGCGGGTGCCCTGGTCCGAGAAGATGTGCCGGACGGTGTGGTGGTGGCCGGGGTGCCGGCGAGGATCGTCAGAGACCGTTAAAAACCCCTGCAGAATTGGACTTCGCACAGTGAAGCGTGAACGGATCTTTCTTTCTCCGCCGCACATGGGCGGGCAGGAGGCCGGCTTCCTCCAGGAGGCGTTTGAAAGCAACTACATCGCCCCACTGGGGCCGCAGGTGGATGCCTTCGAGCGGGAATTCTGCGAAAAGGTCGGGATACGGCATGCCGTGGCGCTCTCGAGCGGGACGGCGGCCATGCACCTGGCCATGCTGGATATCGGGATCGAGCCCGGCGACGAAGTGCTGGCTTCTACTTTGACATTCATCGGGAGCGTCACTCCCACCACCTTCCTGGGGGGAATC
>CAZEOY010000383.1:2524-4305 GCA_964513835.1 uncultured Syntrophobacteraceae bacterium | reverse complement strand
ACATAGCCAAAAGGAGATGTCACCATAATGACACCTTCTTCGCTCCGGTTGATGAAGCGGGCGACTCCCGAGGCGACATCGATTTCCGTCAGGTCGGGCTGGAGTTTGATGAGTTGAATCTGGGTGCTTCCACCGATGCGGATCCAGGCTCCGTTGGGGAGAATGAGTTCGGCCCTGGCATCCTGGTCCGTGTAGAGTGCATCCTCCAGGCCGAAAGGGGTATCGTTGGAAATGGCCGCCCAATCCTTCTCTTCATAAATGTAGCGCAACAGCTGCCCCTCCACATGGGACACACGGCCGACCAGGATTTTTTTGTTCTCGCCCGCTTGGGACGGTGTAACCCCCGCAAGAAGGATTGCCGTCAGAAACAGGAATCCGGTCCCCACCAACCTTACCGCTCGATTCATCACTTCTCCTTTGAAATGTCAGCCCCCACCCCGATGGCCCCATCCCGGAAACGAAGGTCGATCCCGGCTGCTTCGGCCTCTTCCGACATAAATCCCGCACAGTGTTGACGGGTAATCGGCTACTTGAGCCATATTCATGCCATTGAAACGGTCTCAGAAGCCTTTGTGCATCTTTTTTGACCGGGAAAATCACATGGAATGCGGCAGGAGTGTGATGAGTGTTTGGGCTCCATGCCCTGAGGGGGGGAGGGGCACCAAGATCAAGACTGTTGAAATCAGAGGTGGCACGGGCAAAGCGGAGATTGCCCGTGATCGAGGAATCCCTTCAACTGAAGGGATGGAATTACAGCACCAGAACAGCCGAACCCTGGATGGTGTCCTGTTTGAGCCGAATCAGGGCCTCATTGGCCTCTTCCATGGGAAACAACTGCACCTGGGGGCGGATGGGTATTTCGGCTGCCACCCGCAGAAGCTCATTGCCGTCCTGCCGGGTGTTGGCCGTCACGCTGTGGATGTTCTTTTCGTAGAAAAGATGCTTCTCATAATCCATCTCGGGTATGGCGGTCATGTAAATGCCGGCCAGGGCCAGTGTGCCCCCTTTGCGGAGACGGGCCAGGGCCTGGGGAATGAGCGGTCCGGCAGGAGCGAAGATGATGGCGCTATCGGCCTCAACCGGCATGCCCTCTGCCTGCATCCCTGCCCACTCAGCTCCCATGGAGAGGGCCAACTGCTGATGCTTCTCGTCCCTCGAGCAAACGTAAACCTTGCATCCCCAGTGCCGGGCGATCTGAATCACGATGTGAGCGGAGGATCCAAATCCGTAGAGGGCAAGGTTCTGACCCGGCTGGCACTGGCTCCGTTTGAGGCTCCGGTACCCGATGATCCCGGCGCACAGCAGTGGGGGCGCCTCGGTGTCCGAAAACGCTTCGGGAATGCCATAGGCAAAGTCCTCGGGCACCACAACGTACTCCGCATAGCCACCGGGCCTGTGGTATCCGGTGAAAAGCGATTCCTCACACAGGTTCTCCTTCCCGCCCCGACAGTAATCGCACCGGCCGCAGGTGTGATGCAGCCATGCGATACCGATACGGTCCCCCGGGGCGAATCGATGAGCGCCCGACCCCAGTGCGTCCACTTCCCCTACCACCTGATGACCCGGAATCACCCGGCGGTCGAGAGGTGGCAGTTCGAGCACACGGCGGTGCCGCTGCCCGAGAGGCGCATGTCCCAGAAGAGCATGCGGCCGAGTTGCTTCTTCGCCTCCGTCGGCGGGTTCTCGGGCCACTCTGGCAGCGGCGGTACCGGGGGGATCTCGGCGATGCGCAGACCTGTCGCGGGATCGACGGGCAGGTCAAGGGGATTGCCGCCGGCGTC
>CAZEOY010000383.1:0-2514 GCA_964513835.1 uncultured Syntrophobacteraceae bacterium | reverse complement strand
GCGGTCGAGAGGTGGCAGTTCGCCCTCGATGACGTGCAGGTCGGTTCTGCAAACGCCACAGGTCTTCACCCGAACCCGGATTTCTGCAGGGCCGGGGGTCGGAGTGGGTACCTCTTCCCATCGGAGGGGGCGGGCTTCAATGGATGCACACCGATCGAGAACCATGGCTTTCATGTCAGGGCACCTCTGCTTCAACTGGGTTTCAAGTCGCTGGCTTCACAGTGAAGATTGTAGGACTGGGCACTAGCAGTGATCCACTGTGGCGGCGGCAATTCTCCATGGACCTGCCCCCTGCAGTAGAGGCAGATGGCGAATATCAGCGAAATACAGCTCATTGCTGATTGATTTGTCATGACCATTCTCTCATAATAATCAGGAGAGATGCAACCTTTGCGGAGGAGGTTCATTTGCCGTCGGTGGCCGGCAGCGACACAAATTCTCAAGGAGGGCGGCGATCCGGTCTGTTGTGGCTGGGGATGGTCGCGGCTGCCGTCGTATCCGTGTTTATTTTGATATTACAGGTACCTGGGTTTCAGCACACTGTGATCCGATCATGGCTGGAGGACCTCGATCGGCGCTGCGGTATACACCTGGAGATGGAGAGCTTTTGCTGGAACTGGCCATTCCGGCTGACCATCGACGGGGTGCGGATGCACCTCGAGGGCAAACTCCTTCTCCAATGCGACCGAGTCATCTTCGCATTCAGCCCCCTCTTGCGAAGCCCCTTCTGGCGCGTGAGGGAACTGGTTCTGGACCACCCGGTCTTCTACCTTGAAAAGGATGCGGGGGGGCGGTGGAAGAATGTTTTGCCCGTTTCCAAGGATCCCGACGCTATGCCCCGTACCGCACAGGGAGGTCCGAAGGTAGAATCGGCGCCGGCTGTGACTGTCCGCGTCCACTCGGGATCCATCGTCGCTGAGCAGGCTGGCCACCGTGTGCTCAGTGTGAGAGCCATCTCCGGACGCCTGACCGTCCCCTACGATGGCGGACTCGGGGTGGGGTCGCTTCTCACAAACCTCGACCGCCTGCGTCCCGCCACACCCCAGGCCTTGACCCTTCATGGCGGAGGGCGGAATGCGGATCATCGAGAGGGATCTGCGCATTGAGGACTGGCTGAAGTGGACTCCCAATTTCTCTTGAAACAAACCTCTTTTCCGACGCCCCCGCGCCGTTGGGTGATTATCTTGGGAAGAAACAACGGGTTAAGTTGAACGGCCTATGCTGGAGTAAGACGAGATGAACATGCAGGAAATCCGCTCCAAAGCTAAGGAAATGGGGATCAATTCCTTTGGAAAGACCAAGATCGAGTTGATCCGTGCGATTCAGAAAGCGGAGGGGAACTTCGACTGTTACGGCACAGCCATCGATTACTGCGACCAGCTGGAATGCAGTTTCAGATCATCGTGCCTGGGCGAAGCCCCTAAACCTCGCAAGACGAGCCGCAAGAAAGCAGGAGGTGTCTGAAGGTGAAGATGGAGCCCGACCAGCAGAATGTGCTCATGACCATCCAAAACAGCAAGAGACCGGATCAGCTGATCTACGTTGTGCGTGATGAGGCTGCGGGCGGATTCAGAACGGAGGGTTTGAAGGAACTCTTCAGCGTGAAGGAGATCCGAATCGATTTTCAGGAAATGATGTTCTCCGTTCCCGAATACGGGGAAGTTCTCTCGTTCCTGGTCGAAACCATGTCAGCGGCCCGAGATTTAAACCTTCCCTACGCTTATGAGAACGAGTTCACCTTCCGCAATATGCGTTTTACGCTCCACGCAGACGGGGATTACCGGGTCCTTCACCGAGCGGACTGAGGGTCCCTGCCGCCAATCGTTTTGAGGTTTTCTTGTTCGAAGGATGAGAGCGCCGTATGCCTCCGGGTTGAGAGTCTTACCTCCTTCAGCCCTATGAGGGTACGGCGAGCCGACCCTTCGAAGGTTGACCCTTAGCGAATCCTCTCAGGGTATCTCATGGCCTGGATTGCAGGTACCCGGGAGGAGCGCTCCCCTGCCCCCGGGCCATCTCGTGCAGCTTCACCTCATGCGGCTCGTTCAAATCAGGGACAAGACCCGGGTGCATGTCTGCCAGTGCTTCAAGGATGCACCTTCTCGAACCGAAAGCTGCCGACGCCCGGTAGGGCAATCTGGATGGAACGGTCCTCCCGGACGGTCCCCGGAATGACTCCACCGGACTTGGAGTGAAGCCATATTTCTCCGCCCCTGTCCTCCCAGGTGAAGGCGAAATCCTCATGATCCATCTTCCAGGAGCCCTTGCCATCCTCTTTGAGATCGAGCAGCAGCTTCTTCTGGCCTCCCCGCGGGTCCGACGCTTCGTACCTGCCGGCCAGATCCCGGTTCGGCCCGCAGGATACGGCCGGCAAAACGAGCAGGAGTAGCGTCAAAATCATGAGCGCATGTCGCATGGCTATTCATCCTTGATCCGAATCAGGAACCTGCGCTCCAGTTGCAGCGCCGAATCGTAGCAGTAGACGTGTAGCGCCATCACGAGCCACGCGAAGTCCCT
>CAZEOY010000382.1:0-4308 GCA_964513835.1 uncultured Syntrophobacteraceae bacterium | reverse complement strand
GCCATGGACTGCAGCAACCTCGGGAAAAATGGCGGCGAAAAGCCCCAGATCATAAAAACGTCGGAGCGCCGGGAGGTCGGGGCTGTCCGACCGAATGAGCTGCAGAAGCTCGGCCTTCAGGCTGTCGTCGCCCCCTTCGACGTTCAGCACGCTGCAATGGTGTCGGATCCATTGCCGGGTCATGTTGGCAAAAGTCGCAGCATGTTCGGCGGCCAGGACGAAGAGATGCACCAGGTTGGAGGCTGTTGCCGGGTATCGATCCGGCTGCACGAAGATCCTCCGGCCCCGCAGAACGACACCGTCCTCCAGTGGTTTGGCTTCTTCCTCCAACGGATATTTGGCTTCTTCCCGGATTTCGTCCAGTCGGTCCCAGAATTCCTGTGCTATATTGGAGACTCCGTGAAATAGCTGATAGTTGTTCTGCATGAACGTCTCGACCGGGAGATACCCGGGCCGCCCCGAATAACCAAGCATGCCGGCGAGTGTCTCCTGGTCTTCGAATCGCAGAGTTGTGGCTGACAGGCCGTCCATCGACTGAAGGATATTGAGCAGCTGGGTGTATGTCCTGTCGGCCTGCTGCAGAAACTCAACCTCCTGGCGGTTCAGATAGCCTCGAAAAATGGCGTCCTCGAAGGTGCGGATGTTCGAGGTGATGCGGCAGGCTGCACGGATGCTCGTGATCTCGGCGATTCCTCCCGGGTTGCCCTCGAGGTCGGGCTCGAGCCAGCTTTCGGTCTGCTCGAGTTTGAGCCGGCGCTCCGCCACCCCGTGGCGAAGTCGTGCGAGCAGATCCTCCTGGTGCTCTTCAGTATGCTCTTCGATCAATTTGTCCACCTCGTCAACCAACTGGCGATTACCGGAGATGTAGCGCATTTCGATCAGCTTCACCAGAAGGCTGAAATCGCCTGCAGCTTTCTCCATCAATTCGCCGGGTGTCCCCGTCAAAGTGTGTAAAGCCCACCCGGAATCCCTCAACGGTGCAAGGATCTCGTCAATGTGCTCATCATTCCACACGCCCTTTTCGCGGCCCAGGAAGAGAATGGGGACCCGTTGATTGACGCCGATGAGTCCGCGTCCAAAGCTGCCGATGGCCACCACAGCGCCGCTCGATCGGAACTGGTCCGTATCCAGACGGTTGGCCAGGCGGTTGTATAAAGAGATGATTGCAATTTCAAGGAGGCTGGTGTGCCGACTCAGGTGGTCTGCCCCAAGATCATTCAGCAGCTGCTCTCTTTGCTTCCTTAAAGATTCAAACATGCTCACCATCTTGTCTCCTTCGATTGGAACCCTTCCGAGTGAACGCGGGATAAATGGAAATGCAGCGGGCCATCAACACGAGGTGAGGGCAAGGACGAGCCAGCACCTCGCCATCGCGATCATGCAGAACATTCTCGTTCGCCGGCAACCAGTTTCTTGACCTATTATCTAAAAATGAGTATTCCTCTCCAGGTTTCAAGCGGATTTTTCCACATTTTACAAGGAGTTTGTCTCTTGATTGCGATCCTTGATTATCGGGCTGGGAATCTGACCAGTGTGGAGCGTGCATTGAAACACCTGGGTTTCCCTTGTGAGATCACCGATTCACACAAGAAGATCGAACAAGCCGAGCGAATCATCTTTCCCGGGGTAGGGGCAGCCGGCAAGTCCATGGAGAATCTGAAGAGCCTCGGACTCGATACGGTGCTTCGCCAACGCCTCCGGGCAGGCACCCCCATACTCGGAATCTGTGTCGGTTTGCAAGTGCTCTTCGAATACAGTGAGGAGAACCATAACACCCGGTGTCTCGGGATTCTGCCGGGAGCGGTGCATCGCTTTCCGGAGGATTTGCGATCTGCTCAGGGCGATCTCCTCAAAATCCCTCATATGGGCTGGAACGAAGTCCGGTTTGTCATGACCCACCCCGTTTTCGAAGGGGTTCCCGGGGGCAGCGCGTTTTATTTCGTCCACAGCTATTATCCGAAGCCTGCCGACGACAAACTGGTGGCTGGAATCACGGACTACGGCCTCTCGTTCTGTGCGGCAGTTGCCCGTGCGAACCTGGTTGCCACGCAGTTTCATCCGGAGAAGAGCGGACCTCCGGGACTGAAGATACTGAGCAATTTCTGCAGATGGAACGGCACATTGCCGGGCGTCGATTGAGAGGATTCCATGCTGAGCAAACGCATCATCCCCTGCCTGGACGTTCGTGACGGCCGAACGACCAAGGGGATCAAGTTCAAAGGCAATATCGACATCGGCGACCCGGTGGAGATGGGCCGCTTCTACTACGAGGAAGGGGCTGACGAGATCGTTTTCTACGACATCACAGCTTCCAGCGACCGGCGGCCTATCATGCTGGACGTTGTGCGCCGGGTCGCCGAGACAATCTTCATCCCCTTTTCCGTGGGTGGCGGCATTCGGACCGTTGAAGACATGAGGGAGGTTCTCCTGGCCGGCGCAGAAAAGGTGAGTGTCAACTCCGCCGCCGTTCTGAATCCCGACATCATCCGCCAGGGAGCCGAGGCTTTCGGAAGCCAGTGTGTGGTCCTGGGCATGGATGTGAAGAAAGTCCCAACGTCTGAGAAGATCCCTTCGGGCTACGAAATGGTGATCAACGGAGGCCGGACTGCCATGGGCATTGATGCGCTCTGGTGGGCCCAGGAGGCTGAACGGCTCGGTGCGGGTGAAATCTGCCTCAACTCCATCGATGCCGACGGAACCAAAGAAGGCTACGAAATCAACCTCACGCGGCTCATCTCATCCCATGTGCGCATTCCCGTCATTGCATCGGGAGGAGCGGGAGCTCCCGAACATCTTCTGGACGTCCTGAGGGAAGGCCGTGCCGATGCGGCTCTCATCGCTTCCATGGTACACTACGGTACATACTCGATGCGACAGATCAAGGAATATCTGCAGGACAGGGGAATCGAGGTGCGAAAGACCTGGTGAGGCCCGTGCCCGCGTCCCGTTTCTCTTCTTCGTGGAGGTGCAAGGGCCTGAATCGCCATCCAGCCCTTGCACCTCCACTGTCTATTTCTTCAGCCCGCTGATGATTTCTTCAACTTCTTCGTAGCCCTTTTTGTAGAGACCTTCCTCGTCCGGCGCGAGCTCTTTCAAAAGGCGTAAAAATTCGCCCGCATGGACACGCTCTTCATCCGCAATGTCGACCAGTACCGCCTTGGCCAACGGGTGATCGGTCGCCTCGGCAAGCTGCATATAAAGCTGCACGGCTTCGTATTCGGCTGCAACCATGAAGCGAATGGCCCTCACCAGTTCTTCGTGAGTCACTTTTCGATCCAGAGTAACGCCCGAGAATGATGTTCCAAATTCCGGCATTGTCAACCTCCTTAAGCGTGGTGAGCGACTCCTTTGGGTACCTTGCCTTTTTTCACATCATTGCGCATCCGATGCAGCAATTCAATATGAAAAGCCGATCCTGGCTCTTTATGCGGTTGTCAGTTCCAGCCGAAGGTCCCGCTGGTCGATTTGCCATTGTAATGGAGGGCTTTTCTCTGCATTATGCAACGCTATTGTCACACGGATCTTCTTAAGGGATGCCGAGGAGTCGCCGACTCGCTGATTCCAGCTCCTGATATGGAAAAGGCCAACTCAAACGGAGGTCACACGATGGAAATGCTTCTCGATAAGATCCTCAATCGTACGGCTACGGTCGGAATTATTGGCTTGGGCTACGTTGGACTGCCTCTCCTCATCCGCTTCGGCGAAGCCGGTTTCCCTCTCATCGGATTCGATATAGACAGCAGGAAGATCGATGCGCTTCTGCACGGCAAGAGCTACATCAAGCACATTCCCATCGAACCGATCAGCCGTTTCTTCGATGAAAAGAGGCTCGATGTTACCCTGAATTTCGATCGACTCAGCGAGGCGGATTGCATCCTCATCTGTGTTCCGACTCCGCTTACGGAGAAGTTGGAGCCAGACCTGCGCTATGTCCTGACGACCACCGAGACCGTGGCGCGAAACCTGCGTCCTCAGCAGTTGATCGTTCTCGAGAGCACGACCTATCCCGGCACCACCGACGAAGTCATGCTCCCCCAATTGCAGCAAGGAGGGTTGAAGGTCGGGGAAGACTTCTATCTTGCCTTTTCGCCGGAACGCGAGGACCCCGGCAACAAGAGCTTCCACACGGGCAACATTCCCAAAGTGGTGGGGGGCATCACTGCTCGTTGCCTGGAAAGAGCCAGGGCGTTGTATGAATTTGCCGTCGCCCGGGTCGTGCCCGTTTCGTCGACGAGGGTGGCTGAGTTGACCAAGCTGCTCGAAAACATCTATCGCAGCGTCAACATCGCTCTGGTAAATGAACTGAAG
>CAZEOY010000381.1:0-4337 GCA_964513835.1 uncultured Syntrophobacteraceae bacterium | reverse complement strand
GTTGGGGTCTGCTTCAAAGTACTCGATGAGGTCGATTTCGTCGATGTCAGCCCGGTTCCCCAGGCTGACGAAGCTCGACACCCCGAGCCCCTCCACCGAGAACCAGTCCATCATGGCGGCCCCCACCGTGCCGCTCTGGCTGATGACGGCCACCCGTCCCTTCTGGGTCAGGAGCGGCCAGGAGGCGCACATGGGATGATAGGGGCTGTTGATCCCCTGGCAGTTGGGCCCCACAACCCGGACTCCGGAATCGCGGGCCACCCGGGCCAGTTCGTTCTGCAGGGCTTCGCCCTCGGCACCGGCCTCACTGAATCCTCCGGAGATGACGATGGCACCCTTGACGCCCTTCTCGCCGCAATCCCGGACGGTTTGAGATACGAATCGAGCGGGAATGATGACCACGGCCAGATCGACCTTCCCGGGGACGTCCCGCACGTTCTTGAAGCAGGCCAGGCCCAGGATGCGCTCGCTCTTGGGATTGATGGGATACAGCGCTCCCGGAAATCCACCGTCTATGAGATTCTTGAGAATTTCGTGGCCCAGTTTCCCGGCGCTTTCGGATGCGCCAATTACCGCAACGCTCTCGGGATGGAAAAGCGGACTCAAATCGGCTGCGGCCATGATCACCTCCGTTCCTAAGGGTGCTCACCAATCCAGGATCTCAACGGCATCTTTACGTAAGGCCGGCTTTCCTTCCCTTGTCCACCACACGAGCGTTGAACTTGTCCGCCTGGATGATGAACCGCTCGTGGACGGCTTCGCCGATCTTCTCGGCTTCATCGAACGCTTCGAGCTGGAAAGTCAGCTTGCGGCCTTCCACGGCTGAAATCTCGGTCCTGACGCGAACCTCCATGCCGAGCGGCGTTGCGGCCAGATGTTTCAGGTTCATGGATACGCCGACGGATTGCTCGCCGGGATTGAGCTTCTCTTCGATGAGCTCCGCCGAAACGCGCTCCATCAGGCCACCGAGAAAGGGCGTCGCGAACACATCCGGGAGATTCGAGTAGAAGTGCCGGGCGGAATGCTCCGCCGATGTCTTGATCTTCAGCTCACGGCTCATGCCCACCTCAAAAACAGAGCTCATCCCATTTCCTCCTTTTCTGAGTCAAAAAGTGTCGAGTTCCTGATTTTCGAGTTTCCGGCTCCTGGATCACGGCCTCCGTTTTCAGGGGAAACGAGAGCGCGAGGGAGATCTCTTCCTCCAATCCCGTGGGCTGTTCGCGTGAGCTGTTGAGAGGAGAGCGATCCTTGTATCTGTAACTATTAAACGATTCCAGGACCTGTGTCGAGCGCGTTGAGACGGTTCTTCCATGATGCAGAGAAGATCGATTGACATGACCGGAGGGATGCTTAGGTTCATGCCATATTGGGTCAAAACTTGGTGCTGTGCGGCTTTCCCCGGAACCAGTTTGTCGGTCTTCCATCCGCTCTGGCTCTCATGCCATGGCGGCTTTGAAGACTATGATTTTTGGCGAATCTGCGCAAAGCGGAGCGCCATCCGAGAGTCAACTCAAACCGAACAGGAGGAATGTATGTCAAAGACGGCTCAGAATCTGAAGGATGCTTTTGCAGGTGAATCTCAGGCCAACCGCAAGTACCTGGCTTTTGCCGAGAGAGCTGAGGATGAGTTTCTGCACGGGGTCGCCAAGCTTTTCCGTGCGGTGGCGGCTGCCGAGACCGTTCACGCCCACAAGCATTTCCGGGTGATGGACGGGGTGAAATCGACCAAGGAAAACCTGCAGGAGGCCTTGAACGGGGAAATTCATGAGTTCAAGAGCATGTATCCCGACATGATTGCCGCCGCTAAGGAAGAAGGACAGAAGTCGGCTGAAATCAGTTTTCACTACGCCAATGAAGTGGAACAGATCCACGCCAAGCTTTACACGCAGGCGCTGGAGGATCCCGACAAGTTCCCCGTCCAGGATTGGTAAGTTTGCAAGATCTGCGGATATACCGTAGCGCAGGCGGCTCCCGATAAATGCCCTGTCTGCGGAGCTGCCCAGAAGAATTTCTTCAAAGTGGATTAGTCTGCCGATTGCCGAGTGAGAAACCGGGCGCAAGCCCGGTTTTTTTATGTCTCGTCCATGCTGATGGGAAATCGCTCTTGGCCAAGCACGAGGCAGAATCCCCCGGTCTCGGGGTCCTCCTCAATCCAATGCGCGAGCTGATAGTAGGCAGGCCGTGAAAAACGCGCGCGGTACCGCGAATCATGGATCCTGCAGTAGAGGATATTGTTCGGGGCGCTGACAAGTGTCTCTGGAGCCAGGGGAACGGGTTCAGGAAGATGCTTCAGCTTGAGGAGGATGCGGTCCGTCCCCGCACCCGCGTCGCCGATCCGGTCGACGCGACTCACCACGAAGGGTGTATCCGCAACGTCCACCGCACAGCGGGAGTCCCCCCAGACGATCAAGTAGCTCCCATCCTGCATTTCGCGCACGTTTTCCAGGAAGAACCGGACGATATCCTCCCGGGTAATGGCCACCCCTTCGTTGAACCAGTCTCCCTCTTCGTCCACAGAGATCTCGCTCGACTGGATATCCAGGGTCAGCTCGAGACCTTGAGCCACATTGGCATCGGTTGGAGTCACGGACGGACCTCGCTCAAAAGTGTTTCTCGCTGTCCAGAAGGAGGGTCACGGGACCGTCGTTGACCAGGTGGACATGCATGGTTTCCTGAAAACGCCCCGATGCCACCTGAATGGGATAAGTGCGCATCTGCTCGATGAAGGCATTGTAGAGTCCCTGGGCCAGCTCGGGCTCCGCCGCACCTGCATAGGACGGCCTACGGCCCTTGCGGCAATCCCCCCAGAGGGTGAACTGAGAAACGACGAGCACCCCACCCCCAACCTCGAGAACTGAGCGGTTCATCTTGTCCTGATCATCCGGGAAAACACGCAGGTGCGCAACCTTGTCCGCGAGTGCTCGAACGTCCTCCATCGAATCCCTTGGACCTACACCCACGAACACCAGGAGACCCGATCCGATCCTTCCGACCTCCACTTCTCCCACGCGCACAAATGCTTCCAGCACCCGCTGCACCACAGCCCGCAATGATCCCTCCTGACCTCCGTTACGAGAAGTTTCCGGTTTCTTGTTTCTGGTTTCCAGGACACTGTCCGAGAACACGTTCTTGTCATTTCGAACGGAGCGTAGCGGAGAGAGAAATCTCATAGACGCGGTGTTGCGATGTACGAGATTTCTCGCTATCGCTCGAAATGACAGTTCTCGGACAGTCTCCTGGTTTCTGGTTCCGGACCTTTTCTACGGGTGGTCCTTTTCATCGTTGAGGTATCCCCGGGCGGCGAGCCCGGTAGATTGCCCTGGATTTCTGCAGGCTTCCGGGCGGAGGATGAATCCCGCCCCTGCAGGCTAACCCTCGCCCCGCCCCCCACCTGGAGGAGCTCAGAATGCCCAAGATGGCATCCCAATGCAAGAGAAAGTACAGCGCCGAGCGAGCGTCCGGCCATTTGACCGCCGCCGGACCAGGGGGTATAAATCGCACCTCGACATCCTGTGGCGCATCACGGCCAAGAGTCAACAAGCGAAGAGGAAGGCGCAGCATTCCCATGGCCAAAGTCCCTTTCATCCTTCTGGTCAACCCCTGGATCACCGACTTTGCCGCCCATGACCTCTGGGCCAAGCCCATGGGCCTGCTGGTTCTGGGGACGCTCCTCAGGGAGGGAGGATGCGGCGTTGCGCTGATCGACTGCCTGAATCGCCAAGACTCTCTCTCCAATGGCTCCCCTGAGCTTGTGGCCGGCAAAGCCGGACCGTTCGGAACGGGTAAATATCCCAAAACCCGTGTTCCCAAGCCGGAGGTCTATGCGGACATTCCCCGCCGCTACCATCGTTATGGCGTCCACCCCGACACTCTCGTCCGCCAGCTCGGTGACCTGCCGACCCCGGACCTCATCTGGGTCACATCCCACATGACCTACTGGTATCCGGGAGTCGTCGAAACCCTACGCTGCCTCAGGAACATCTTCCCCTCCGTCCCCGTCTGGCTCGGCGGCATCTATGCCACCCTTTGCCGCGCGCACGCCGAGGCCACCAGTGGCGCCCATCGGGTGATCTCCCACAGCATCGACATGATCCCCGCAGAGATTGAAACGGCAACCGGTTTCCGCCTGGCGAATGCTCCTTCATGGAACCTGTCGAATCTGCGGCTTTCACCTGCTCTGGATCTTCTCCCGCCGCCCGCCTACGCACCCATTCTCACGGGTCTCGGGTGCCCATACCGGTGTCCCTACTGCGCATCGTCCATTCTGCAGCCCTTGCGGCTCAAGAGAAGCTCCCAGGCCATATACGAAGAAATCCTTCGCTGGCATCTGGCTCTCG
>CAZEOY010000380.1:2730-4342 GCA_964513835.1 uncultured Syntrophobacteraceae bacterium | reverse complement strand
CGTAGGCGGTCATGAGCACCACGGCAATGGTTTCGTCGTGAGCCTTGACTTCCTCGAGGATTTGAATCCCGTCGTGCCGGGGCATTTTCAGATCCGTCAGCACGATGTCAAAGGTCGCAGTCCGGAGCAGTTCCTGAACCGATGCGGGGTTGTCCGTGGTCGTGATTTCGTAGGAAGTCCTGTCAGAAAGGATCCGCTGAAGGAGCAGCAGCATATCCGCTTCATCATCGATGATCAGGATGCGGGAGGCCATGGTTCCGATGCATTCTCCTCAATGGCTGTCAGGTTGTTCAGTATGCTGTTGCTCATTGTGACCTCGATAAAACGGGGAGTCAACGACAATGTCTCATAGAAGTTTCACCCCTGGGATTTGCCTGGAACGGTAGTGAGGAGCCTGATTTATGGAGGCCGTGGGAGAGCGCATCAAACTTCACAAGATGCTCAAGATCGTCGGGGGCATCATGACGGTTCTTGTGCTGGGAGCACTGGCGCTGGGTGTGTCGACATCCCGCTACATGAAAGGTGTGATCCGCGATCAGTTCAACGAGCAGCAGCTCGCTCTGGCCCGGGCCACCGCCAACCGCATCGAGACGACCATTCAGAATGCCATCGTGGACCTGATTCTGTTGAATTCCATCCCGGCCATACAATACTGCGACCCGGGCAGCTACGAGGTGCTTCTCCTTTCGACCCTGCCGCTGCTGAATCGCGACCACATCATCGAAATCCGCCGGGTGGACCGGGACGGAAAGACGCTGCTCGTGGCGAACGAGCAGGGCGTCGGGATGCGGCATTTCGGGCTCGATTCCCAGGACGCGGCCGCCTATCTCTCCTGGGCGAGCGACAGGAGCAATCGGGGCAAGACCATGGGAACGGGAATCCGATCCAAGGATCCTTCCAAGGAGCGCCGGACCATTCTCCTCGACCTCATCACGCCTACCTATGAAGATGCGTCGGATGCCGCCCGCCCGCATCCCAGCCACCGTTTCGCCGGCTATCTCCGGGCCACACTGGACGTGAGCAAGCTCCTGCAGGAGATCATCCCCCCCATCAAGTCGGGGAAGACCGGCTACGCCTGGGTGCTGGATTCTTCCGGATCGTTTCTCTATCACCCTGAGGCGGCTTTTGTGGGAGAGAATGCCTTCGAAGTCCGCAGCAACCGGAACCCCCAGCTCTCCTTTGCCAAGATCAACGATATCCAGCGGAATGAGATGCTCAAAGGTCTGGAGAGCAGCGGGACTTACATTTCCGGCTGGCATCGGGAGGTGGTGGAGCCCATGGAGAAGCTGATCGCCTTCAGTCCCGTAACCGTCCGCGGTCCCTACCTGGACTATACCTGGTCCGTCGCTGTGGCTGCTCCCGCCCACGAGATCGAAGGCATCGTGAACACGGTCTACCTGAGGCAGATCTCTCTTCAGAGCGTCATCGTGTTCGTCATTCTCGTGGGGAGCATCATCGTCATCATCTATGAGCTTCGCTGGTCCACGATTCTCGAGCACGAGGTGGAGAGCAAGACCAGGGACATTCAGCGGTACTCGAGAGACCTGGAGCTATCGGAGTCCCAATACCGCTCTCTGGTGGAGAGCGCCGAGGATTTGATCTTCACCGTAGA
>CAZEOY010000380.1:0-2720 GCA_964513835.1 uncultured Syntrophobacteraceae bacterium | reverse complement strand
CGAGGCCCCTCCATCGGTTCAGACGAAGCGCGCGATCATCCAGGCCGCCAACCGTCACATGGCCAGGTTCTTCGGCATCAGGACAGCGGACCTTGCCGGCCGAAGCCTGCGTGAGCTTCTGTCGGCTGACCAGGCTGAAGAACAGATGGCCCTGGTCCAAAGAACCCTGGGGGAGCACAAAGGTCTGCGGACCGAATCCTCGCTGCACGTGGGGGACCAGGATGTCTGGCTGAACATTCAGTACATCCCGGTCAACGAGGAGGGCGCAGAGCGGGAGCTCGCCCTCGGGATCGCCCGCGACATTACGGATCGAAAAAGCCTCGAGCGGCAGCTCATCAACACGGAAAAACTGGCCTCCCTGGGGACGCTTGCAGCTGGTGTGGCCCATGAGATCAACAATCCCCTCGGCATCATGCTGGGTTTTTGCGAGCTCCTCCTTGAAAAATCCGAGCCGGGAACCATGGAGCACAGCGATCTCAAGATCATCGAGCGTCACGGCCTCCACTGCAAAAGCATCGTCGAACGACTGCTCAGCTTCGCCCGCATCAACGAGGAGGCCGAGGAGCTCTGCGATCTCAACACCAATGTCGAATCCATCCTGTCCGTCGTGAAGCACACCCTGGAGATGAACAACATTCAACTGGCGACATCGCTCACGCATGGGCTGCCCATGGTGCGCGGCGATTCGCGCGGCATCCAGCAGGTGCTTCTCAATCTGATCAGCAACGCCATCCACGCCATGGACGGCCAGGGCACCCTGACGGTTGTCACGAGGCAGGGCAAGAAGCCGGGGTGGGTTGAAGTGGTCGTCTCCGACACGGGCTGCGGAATCGGGAAAGATGTCATGCAGAAGATTTTCGACCCCTTCTTCACGACCAAGAAGGTGGGGGACGGCACCGGCCTCGGGCTTTCGGTCAGCTACGGAATCATTTCCAACTACGGTGGGAGCATCGAGTGTGAGAGTCAGACCGAAGAGGACGCCCCAGGACAGTCCGGCACGGCCTTCACCATCACGCTGCCTTCCAGGGGAGAGGAGGAAATGGAACAAGAGCGGGCCGCCGGCCGGCCAGAACAAGAGGACGGCCTCGATCCTTAGTACGACAACGAGTTTTTCTGTCAGTTCGCAGCGGCGTTTTCCAGTCCTGCCTTCCCGACTCGCCTTTATGGCACATTCCTTGATAGATGACGGAATCGAGCATTCCTATCCCGGAGCCGTCGCGAGAGGGGCTCTCTCGTGCAAAACGCGATCTCTGTGCTTCCCGTGGGACGAAGAAGACCGAGGACGATGGACCCAGGCAGCCGCAAGAACATCCTGATTTTCGACTCTGAGCGGGACACCAGCGAGCTCTTTGCGCGGGCCCTGGAATCGCGGCGCAACTGCAGGTGCTACCTGGCCAATTCCGTGGAGGAGGCCCTGGACCTGCTGCGAGGGATCCCGTTCGCCCTCATGATTCTGGATCTGAAGTCGGCGATGGCGGAGGATTTCCACCTTCTGAAGCAGATCCGCAGAACATCCCCCGAGACGATCATCATCGTGGACGGCTATCTGCATCAAAAGGAACACATCCACAAGGCCCTCAGCCTGGGTGCACGGGGGCACATCATCAAGCCCATCAAGCTCGATGCCTTCCGCAAGCAAATCGAGGAATACGCCCTCAACCCCACGTCATCTCTTGCGTGAAGCTGTCCCCTGCAGGTGACACATCTGTCCCCTGAGAGTTTCACTTTATCCCCTGCGAGCAACTCCCCGTTTGTATGGCTCAACCCCCTGGACAGTGTACTGAAGCCATTCCGGAGCATTGTTCAGAAGATTGTGACCCGTGGCACACGCATTGCTCAAATGAGTGAGCAGTCAGCAACTCGGTGGCAAAGGGCGTCCGTGGATGCCGGCGAACTGGTGGACAGATGAGGAAGGAGGCTTCTGATGGGTTTGAATGTACTGGTGGCGACGGATGGTTCGGAACACTCGATGAAAGGCGTTCGGAGGGCCCTGGAACTGGCGGAAAAAGAAGGCGCCAACGTGACGATCATGTCGGTGGCCTTTTATGCGAAGGATGATTTCGACGAGATGCCCCCCAACATCCAGGACAAGCTCGAGTCGCAGGCCGTGGCTGCCGTGAAGAAGGCCAAGGCGGTGTTTGACGAGAAGGGGATCGCCGTCGGCACGGTGATGGAAGCCGGTATGGTGCCGGCCAACAACATCGTGCGCAGGGCGGAGGAAGGGAAATTCGACCTGATCGTGCTGGGCAGCACGGGCGCCAGCGGGCTCATGCGGGTGCTCATCGGCAGCACGGCGGCCAAGGTGGTTGCCCAGGCCCCCTGCTCGGTGACGGTGGTGCGCTGATCAGGGGAATGACTCAAGAATCGTGGGAGGTGAAACGTCAACAGGTGGAACCCGAGGAATGTGTTGAAGGTGCAGAGGGTTCAGATCCTCGACTGTAGGATAAGTGTGCATTGATCAACGATCTTAATGGGAGGTTGGAATCATGAGTCGTCTTTGGACAAAGCTTGGCGGTTGGGTGTTTCTAGCGCTGGTGGTGCTGCCCGAGAGGGTCCTGGCAGCGGGTGGTGGTGACGTGGCGCCCATGGTGATCGTGGCCGACACGCGCAGACTGGAAGGTCTGATGAAGTGGTGGGCGGACCTCTACAATCACAGCTACGTGGGATTCACAGTGCTCACGGTTGTGCTCATCCCGATCATCGGGGTTATCATGGGCCTG
>CAZEOY010000379.1:0-4347 GCA_964513835.1 uncultured Syntrophobacteraceae bacterium | reverse complement strand
CATGACACTCTACGGATTGCTTTTCTATGTCATTGCCGCGGTCGTCGTTGCCGCAACCGGCATTGCCGTCACACGGCGCAACCTCGTCCACGCGGTGGTCTACCTGATTTTCTCCTTTCTGGGCAGCGCCATGCTCTTCTACCTGCTTGGCGCCCCTCTCCTGGCGGTCCTGGAAGTGATCATCTATGCAGGCGCCATCATGGTCCTCTTCCTGTTCGTCGTCATCATGATCAAGCCGGAGTCCCATGGTGAAATGAGGTTTCCCTTGAGCCAATGGGCCCCGGCTGCAGTTTTCAGCGGCGTGTATGTTCTCGTCACCATCCTGATGGTATCCTCGGCCCCGGGAGCCGAGGCTCAGCTCAGCATGCTCTGGGCCTCCCCCCGGGACTTCGCAATCTACATCTTTCAGCACCATTGGTTTCTGATTGAGGTGGTGTCGCTCCTGCTGCTCGTCGCGCTCATGGGGGCCTTGCGGCTGGGCAAGGGCAAGGGAAAATCACAAGTCGAGGGTGGGCTATGATCGTGCCGTTTGGACACGTCCTGGTGCTGGCGGGAATTCTGTTTGCGCTGGGTATGTTCTGCGCCCTGGCGCGGCGCAACCTGATCATGATCGTGCTCGGCATCGAAATCGCCCTCAACGCCGCCTCCATCGCTTTCGTGGGCTCGGCGCTCCACTGGAAGAGCATCGAGGGCCAGGCCCTGGTCTTGTTCATCCTGGCCGTGGCGGCCACGGAGGTTTCGGTCGGGCTGGCGGTGATCGTCTACGCGTTCAGGCGATCGGGCTCTTTTGACCCCAACACCTACAAGCTGCTGAAATAGGAAACGTTGACCATGTCCTGGGCTGAAAACGCAGCAATTCCCGCCGTCGTAGCGGCAACCGTCCTGCCGCTCCTGGCCTTTGCCGCGATCTTTCTCTTCACACGGTCCCGCCCGCAGTGGTCGGCCCGCCTTTCCATCGGGGCCGTCACGGTCTCCCTTGGCTGCGCCCTGTTTCTTCTGGCCGGCCACTGGCGCATGGAAGAGCCCGTCCAGTTCACGGCCCGCTGGCTGGTCTCGAGCTCCGTCGAGATCCCCTTCGGATTCCTGCTGGATCCCCTGAGCCTGCTCATGCTGGCCATCGTGGCCGTTATCAGCTTCCTCGTCCAGGTTTACTCCCTGGGCTACATGGCGGGCGACCCGGGCTTTTCGCGCTACTACGGCTTCATGTCGTTTTTCGCCTGGGCCATGATGAACCTGACGGTGGCCCCCACCCTGATTCAGCTCTTCATCTTCTGGGAGCTGGTGGGGCTGGCTTCGTACCTTCTCATTGGCTTCTGGGTGGAAAAATTCAGCGCCACACAGGCGGGAAAGAAGGCTTTCGTCATGACCCGCGCGGGGGACGTGGCCTTCTTCCTCGGCTTCCTGGTGGTGCTGCTCGGCCTGGGGAACCTTTCCATCCTGGAGATGAACGGGCCGCGAGTGACCGGGCTCTTGGCTCCCTCGGCTCTCACCCTGGCGGCCCTCCTCATTTTCGGGGGGATCGTGGGCAAGAGCGCCCAGTTCCCGCTGCTGACCTGGCTTCCCGACGCCATGGAGGGCCCGACGCCCGTGAGCGCCCTCCTCCATTCGGCGACCATGGTGGCGGCAGGAGTCTACCTGTTCGCCCGGCTCTTTCCGTTTTTCAGCCTGTCGCCAACAGCCATGTCCGTTTTCCTCGCCATCGGCACCCTCAGCATGCTCCTGGCTTCCACCATGGCCATGGTGAGCCGCGATATCAAGAAGATCTGGGCCTATTCCACTATCAGCCAGCTCGGGTTCATGATCATGGCCCTGGCGGCCGGGGGCTACTTTTCGGGTGTTTTCCACCTGACGACCCATGCGGCCTTCAAGGCTCTGCTCTTTCTGTGCTCCGGGGTCTTCATCCACCTGTATCACACCACCGACATTTTCGAGCTTTCCGAACGGGGCTGCCGTGGACTCACGATCCCTGCGGCTTGCATGGTGGCGGCGGCCGGGGCGCTGGCGGGGCTGCCACCCCTGGCCGGTTTTTTCAGTAAGGAAGTCATCATGGCGGACCTGGCCGGTCTCGCCAATCCCGTCTGGTTTGCGGCGGGAGTGCTCGGGGTCTTCCTTACGGCCTATTACGCCTTCCGGCTGGTTTTCGTCGTTTTTCTGCCGCAGTCCAATCCTCTTGAAACAGAAAGTCGCGCAATCGGTTCCGCCCGGGATGAGGCAGCCCATCATGGGCGGGAATACCGGGCCATGGTGTGGCCCCTGCTGATTCTGGCCGGGCTCACGGTAGTTCTTGGCTTTTTCGAGCATCCCCTGAAGGGATTTCTGGCTGGCCACCCGGCTGCGACGGCGGCTCACGGAGCCGGCCCCGGCATTTGGGTGACCCTGGCGCCCTTGGTGACGGCCGCAGCAGGCTTGGGGCTGGCCTGGCTCGAGTTCGGCCGCCGGGGCGCCCCGCGCGTGGGATTCGTGGACCGGATTCCCTGGCTCCAGCGGCTGTTCGAGGAGCGATGGTACCTGGACCACATGTATCGGCTCCTGCTCGACCGGGTCATCGACCGGGGCGTCTCCGTTTTGTGCTTTCAAACCGACAACAGGATTATCGACGGGAGCATCGACGGCATGGCTCAGGGCTCCGTTGAAGGCGGGCGCTTCCTGGCCTTCCTCCACACCGGGGGCATCCAGGCACGGCTCCTCGTGGCCTTCGCCGTCATGGTCTTCCTGTCGCTGTATTACTTCTTCGGCTGATGGGAGGAAGGCAGGCAGTCATTCAGGAGGGGAAGAGCCGGACAAGCATTTTGAAATCCGGCTCTGGCTTTGGCCACGTGCGACGGACGATGCCGGCAACCGGAAACCAGTACAGCCGGGCGCAAATCCCTTTGCAGTTGTGGTGGGCACAAGAAGGCGTGCCTACCCTGCGAAGATCGTTGGGGTTACTCGGAACCGTAGGGTGGGCACAGGTTCATCGTGCCCACCGGAAACGAGGATCAACTTTCGCTCTCCTGCACCAGGAAGCAGGAGCCAGGAGCTCAGAATTTGAAACCTGAAACTCGAAACCCGAAACTCGAAACCTAAGGTCCTTAACCCATGCCCATACATTACGCCGGTCTGCCAGTCCTGTCCGCCATCCTGGTGAGCTGTGTGCTGGGGCTTCTGATCATCGTCTTCCTCCCCGAAGACCGCGAGAAGCTCATCAAGCATGTGAGCGCGCTATTTTCGGGTGTAACCCTCGCTCTCTCGGTTTATCTCTTTCTGGCCTACGACCGGGGGCTCGGAGGGCTGCAGTTCGTCGAGCGGGTTGCCTGGATTCCTTCCCTCGGGATCTACTACTTCAACGGCGTGGATGGCTTCAGCCTGCCGAACCTTCTCCTGACCGGCATCGTCTTCTTCACCGGCGTGCTCACCATGTGGGAGCTCAGGATGAGGGTGAAGGAGTTTTACGCTCTTTACTTTCTGCTGGTGACCGGCGTTTTCGGGCTTTTCATGAGCCTGGATCTTTTCTTCATCTTCGTCTGGTACGATGTTTCTCTCTTTCCCATGTATCTGCTCATTGCGGTCTGGGGCACGACGCGCAAAGATTATGGGGCGATGAAGCTGACCCTCTACCTCCTGGCGGGAAGCGCCCTGATCCTGCCGGCCATCATCTATCTTTATGTGGGCTCGGGTCTTCACACCTTCGACGTGGTCGCCCTGATGCAGCCGGGGGCCTTGTCCGCCGAGCAGCAGAGGTTTGCGTTCCTCCCGATTTTCCTCGGATTCGGTATCCTGGCGGCGGTCTGGCCGTTTCACACCTGGTCTCCCGTGGGACACGTGGCGGCGCCCCATGCGGTGAGCATGGTGCACGCGGGGGTTCTCATGAAGATCGGAGCCTTCGGCGTCCTGCGAGTGGGGATCATGCTCTGCCCCGAGGGCTGGAGGCATTGGGCCGACCTCATGGCCATCCTGGCCGCCATCGGCATCGTTTACGGCGCGCTGGCGGGCTTGAGGCAGACGGATCTCAAGTACGTCATCGGTTATTCCAGCGTGTCCCACATGGGCATCGTGGGCCTGGGGCTCGCGACGGTCACGGCCGAGGGGCTCAACGGCGCCGTGTTCCAGATGTTCGCCCACGGGATCATGACGGCTCTCCTCTTTTCGTCCGTGGGCTTCATCTACGACCGGACTCACACCAAGCTGATCCCGGAGCTCGGGGGGCTGAGCCAGACCATGCCCGTGGCCTCGGCCTATTTCATCCTGGCCGCCCTGGCGGGCATGGGGGTCCCCGGGCTCGCGACCTTCTGGGGGGAGCTGACGGTCCTGATCGCCGCCTTCAAAGTGTATCCCATTCAGGGCATCGCATCGGTTCTCGCCCTGGTC
>CAZEOY010000378.1:0-4353 GCA_964513835.1 uncultured Syntrophobacteraceae bacterium | reverse complement strand
GGAGACCACTCTGGCGTCGCTGTGGCCGAAGATGTGCGTGGTGGAATCCACGAATGAGATCCGGCTGCACGGCCTGGAGCTGCTGAACCTGCACCCCGCCCTTGTGCGCCGGGCTCTCAGGCGTGCCGTGTCACGGCTTCAGGGGCATCTTCTGGGCGTGTTTGCAGACCATGTCGAGAGGCTTTGCGAGCTGCTGCGATCCGGATCCTCCGGCAAAAGAATCGATTTACCCGGGACACTCCGGGCGGAGCTTCAGGCCGGCGATCTTGTTCTGGCGACTGGAGGGAGATTCAGAGGGAAAGCCCTTCTGCCTGAAGAACCCCTATTGATCGGGACTACGGGAAGCTGGCCATGGGGAAAGCTGATGCTGAAGCTGCAGCTCCTGGCTAGGCAGGACCTCACGCTGCCACGGGATTTTCGAACGGCAGGGCGCAACCGGGCGTTCCTCGATGCCGATGGCATCGAATGGCCCCTTTGCGTGCGAAGATGGCAGTACGGGGATCGGTTCCAGCCGCTGGGGCTCAACGGGCACAAGAAGCTCCAGGATTTTTTTGTCGACCTTAAAATCCCGCGTGAATCGCGGAGAAATATCCCCATTCTGTGCGATCGGGAGAAGATCTGCTGGATTGTGGGATATCGCCTGGATGAACGCGTGAAAGTGACTTCCCGGACCCAGCGGGTGCTGTGCGTCGAAATGATCAGTTCCGGCCCAAAGGAATGACGGCCTGCTCCCAAAGAGGAGCGTGGACCGGTCCGACACCGACGGGCTTTGTCAAACCTTCGCCGGCATGGCCCGCGACGCCCGGTTCAATTTGATCCGGGACGCCATCAGAAGATCATCACTGGCCCACCGTGATTTTGTCCTTGATGGATTCATATTTCTTGTCGCCCACCCCTTTCACCTTGGTGATATCTTGGGTGGTTTTGAAATCTCCGTTGTCCGTGCGGTACTTGACGATATCTTCGGCAATCTTGGGACCGATTCCAGGCAGCTTGGCCAGTTCTTCAGCACTGGCCGTGTTGATATTGACGGGACCGGCCATGGCACTGGCAGCTGCTTTGGTCGCAGCCTTCTCGGCTCCGGCCTTGATGGGTTCGACGGCTTTTTCCGCTGCAGCGAGAGCACTCTGCGGTGCAAGAATCACGAACGCAGCAAACAATACGAGCAGAAGGGATAGAAAGGACATTCTTCTCATAGATTGTCTCCTTGATGGAAGGGGGGTGTACTGAAGACCTCTCCGGGAGCAGATGATGAAAAGCCGTCATACCTGCCCCCACCATACCCAACCCAACCCGTTTGTCAAGAATTCAATCGCGCCTTTCCTCTGGAAATAACTGAAGAACAGCCTGTGAGAAGGTTGACCCCAGGGGAAAGCCGAGACTGTGCTCGCTGCGCGGGCTCGCAATCAGCTTCTCAACCGACCCGAAGATCCCGCAGGAGTTCCAGATCGTCCACGGTCAAGGCGCAGGAAAACCGATAGCCTGCGATGACCCGCGTCGGGCGCAGGTCGGGGAGCTCCAGGTAGGGATGGTCGAAGACCCGAAGCTCCGCATCGCCCTTCCAGATGGGTGAGATGTGGACGTCACGGGATTTGAGCTGCACCAGCTCGTGCACGGCCGGCCGATCGTGCCTGCCGGCGATGAGCTCCGGAAAATGCCGGGTGTTGACGGCTCCGGCGAAGGTCGGTGTCGGGAGCTGAGTGGTCTCTGCCCGAAGCGTCACGACGGCCTCGACCAGCCTGCGGTCCTTGACGGCCAGGGTGGCGCCGAACCTGCCTCCTGGCCCCACCACCGGCGTTGCAGGCGACGGCAGATCGTAGGCCCGGGTGATCCAGGTGGAGCCGATCTGCTTGGGCCACCCCTGGGCAAATCCACGCATCATGGAGACATCCTGGTCAACCCAGATAAAGGGGCAGTAGGCATAAGGCTTTCCCTCGTAAGCGGCGGAAAGCAGGAAAATGGTCTCTCGGTACTGGCTGCGCACGGGATCGAGGAACTCCTCCCCCGATTCGCTGGCGTACTGCCATTCCGCGAAATAGGCGGCACACTGAGCTGAGTGAAACTCCAGGCCGGTCGGCAGAAAGGACCGGACGACGTCGGGATTGGCTTCATACTCCACCGCCAGACAGTTGCCGACATAGTGCCAGGGCGGAAACGGAGCCAGGCTGGAGGCGCCTTTGGGTGTGCGGGGGGCGGTGTAACCTTTGAGCATGACCTTTCTCCTTTCACACAATCGAGTGACTCTGTCAAAACGACAACGAGATTTCGAATCCCCCTCTCCCCCATGTCGGGGGGAGGAGGAGGGGTGAGGGGGTTTGCAGAGCCGATTTTCCCTCACCCGAACCCTCTCCCCTCTCCTTGAGGGAGAGTGAACAACTGCAAGCCTGCGTACTGGCAGAGAGCCTCGTAGTCGTATCAGGACAGGCCCACAGAATGAGATATCCATTTTGTCCCTCGTCATTCCGGCAGTCCTTAAGCCGGCATCCAGTTCTTTTCTGTGGTTTCCGGCTTAACAGGGACTCCCGGAATGACGACCGGAGTGGTGGACATTCTAATCTGTTGAGTTGTACCTTAGGGGACACATGTTCGTCGGGTTGTCAATCCTATTCTGGTGAATTGCGGTTGCCCCGCCTGCAGTCTCCTCCTGCTTTCCGGCCCGCTTTCCACCCTGAGAATTGGACGCATGCGCACGCAGCGAGCATTCAAGTGCAATGTGAGTCTGCTCCCACTCCAGATTGCCCCGCCCCATTCCATTCTTAGATTATCGTGGGATAGCAGATGGCTTCAATGGAAGGAAGGAGGTACCCGATGGTCCAACCCGTTGCCGGCCCAAAGATCACGAGGGAAAAATTCGACGGCGTCCTTCTCGACCTGGACGGCGTCATCACCGACACGGCAAGCGTCCACTCCCGCTGCTGGAAGGTCCTTTTCGACGAATTCCTCCTGCGGCGCAGTCGCGCCACGGGGGAGCCGTTCGTCCCCTTCGACATCGAGGACGACTACAAGAAGGCCGTCGACGGCAAGCTCCGCTACGACGGCGTCCTGGCCTTCCTGGCCATGAGGGGCGTCGAGCTGCCGTATGGCGATCCTGATGAGCCCGGTAATTTCAAGACCGTCTGCGGACTGGGCAATCGCAAGGACGAGCTGGTCAAGGAGACGCTCACGTCCGAGGGGGCGAGGGTGTACCCGGACACCCTGGACTTCGTGCACCGTGTTCGGGACATGGGGCTCAAAACGGCGGTCGTCTCATCGAGCAACAACTGCCAGCTGGTCCTGCAGGTGAGCGGGATCGAGCGTCTTTTCGACGTGCGCGTGGACGGCGTGGTTGCAACAGAGCTGAATCTGGCCAGCAAACCCGCGCCGGACGGCTTTCTCGAGGCGGCCCGAACGATCCGCGTGCCACCGGATCGGGCGGCTGTGCTCGAAGATGCCATAGTCGGGGTCCAGGCGGGCCGACGCGGAGGCTTCGCCCTGGTCATCGGCGTGGATCGAGGGAGCCAGAGGGAAGCTCTGCTCGAGAACGGGGCCGACTTCGTCTCGTCGGACCTCCGAGAACTGCTCTGAGCCCGCTGCATCCCAACCTGTATCCTGTGCGATCGCCACGAAGGAGCTCATGCCCATGCTGCATCATGAACGTTTGACCCCGCCGTCTTACGTCTATCCACCTCACGAGTGGAAATTCATCGAGAAACGGTTTTTCCCGCGCTTCCTGGCCGAGATGGAAACCATCTTTTCCACCTCCAACGGGTATCTCGGGATGCGTGGGAATTTTGAGGAGGGCCAGCCGTCCTTCCAGCACGGCACTTACATCAACGGTTTTCATGAAACCTGGCCCATCGTATACGGCGAAACGGCCTTCGGTTTTGCCCAAAAGGGCCAGACCATCGTCAACGTTCCCGACGCCAAGATCATCAAGCTCTACGTTGACGATGAGGTCTTCTCCCTGCCCACGGCTCGCCTGCTCCATTTCGAGCGTGCGCTGAACATGCAGAGCGGGACCCTCGATCGGGATATCCTCTGGGAAACCCCGACCGGCAAGCAGATTTCCATAAGATCCCAGCGGTTGGTCTCCTTCGAGCACCGCCACATGGCGGCGATCCGCTACGAGGTGACGATGCTCAACGCCAAGGCTCCGGTGGTCATCTCATCTGAAATCGTGAACCACGAAATGGAAGACGATGGGGGAGCGGATCCCCGCCGCGCCAAGATATTCGGCAGGAGATCCCTGGTGCCCCGGGGCCACACCTGCGAGAATCTCAGGGTCCTCCTGAGCTACACCACCCTGGAGAGCGGACTGTCCCTGGCATGCGGCGTCGACCACGCACTGGATACGGAAAACAAGGGATACCATGA
>CAZEOY010000377.1:0-4355 GCA_964513835.1 uncultured Syntrophobacteraceae bacterium | reverse complement strand
AACCTCTCGCACTACCCCCCTAACCCTGTCTTTAGTCACAATCGCCCGAAGGCTCTTCTTATAGCTTCAACCGATCGAGTCCCGCAACCGCTGGCAGGGCATCGCCAACAGTCACAATCGCCCGAAGGCTCTTCTTATAGCTTCAACACCTGGGCTGCAAACGCGCTGTGGGTGAGGGTCGGCACGGGCTAAAACGGTAACCCCGACAACGGACGCAATACAATCGAAGCTCCCATCCATTCGAACCTCGTCCTCTCGATTGGATTTCATCGTGAATTCAATGGGTTGACTGCACAACGGTAACCTCGCCCCCAAAATACCGAAAGTGAAAAGTCTACTAAAGCACAATAACTTCAGGATCTTGCGAGATGCTGCCCGTTCCCAGGAGCACGATTCGCTCCACGCACGCCGCACACAGCGGATAGAAACGGATACTGTCTTCCTCGGCCGCGATGATTTTCTCAAGCTGCTCACGGAGCCTTGCAGCCTCATTCGCTTCGAGGTGTGCTTCGAAGACCGAGTATTGGATGCGCTCGCCGTAGCTCTTGAGCAAGTTCATCACCTTCAAACGGCGCCGATCGTCCACGATATCGTAAGAAATCGCATAGAACATCCCGTCACCATCTGAAAAGATACGGAACGTATGGGTCCTCCAGTTGCACCGCTTTCCGGACGCGTTCGGCCTGGCGCCTGAAGAGCTCCCGGAAATTCCTGTCGGTCTTATCATCGACCGTTCTCATGGGGCGGTTGATGAAACGCTCATATTCATAAAAGTAGCGCTTGCGCGGCTCATCTTTAAGATACACGCTTCCGGACGGGCCATGAAGGTAAAAATCATCCTCCTTGAAGATTTTGTTGTTCACCAGGTAGAGGGTGAACCGATCCACCAGGGGGCTTCGAAACTCTTCCATGACGTCCGACGCCAGGGTGGCGTGCCCATAGTGTGGTTGGTGGTAATAGCCGAGGTAGGGGTCAAGCCCCATGCCGTCCAGAAGGGAGCTGATCTCGTTGTACACCATGGTGTAGCCCAGGGAGAGCATGGCGTTGACGGGATCGGGAGACGGATGCCGGGCACGTCCCTGAAAACTGAAGGAGTGCCGGATCATCTGGGCGAACCCTGCGAAGTAGGCCTTGGCGGCAGCACCTTCCAGGCCATTCAGAGCCGACAATTCGATCTGAGCGTCGATCTGGGTGCGGAGAGCCGAAATGGTGTTGATTGGCTGCGAGAGGTCCGTTTCGGGATGGTTGTGCTGGAACTCGCGGAGAAGTTCCAGTGCATTGGAGGTCTTTCCGGCGACAATGGTCCGTGCGAAGTCGAGGACGAAGGGCGCTTCCCCGTGCCGGGCATACTGGGCCTGGCGGAGGACGATGTTACGGGCCGCGGGGGGCGTGATCTGACCGAGGAGACGCCCGCGGGAGGTGAAGAGAGCCAGCTCGATTCCATCCTTGAGGAGCATCCGGACGGCCTGGGTCGTGAACTGGATGTTCCCGAACACCAGTACGCCGTCGATCTTGGAACCACCGATGTCGAGCAACGTCTCTCCGTCTTTTTCCACCACCAGTCGCTCCCCTTTCTTCTTCAAAACCGATCCTTGTTCGGTCAGGTACAGGAATGCCATGGCTGTTCCTCCTGTGGCGATGCATTGCTCGAGTGCTCTTGCCTGGGAGCAGTAGATCCCCTCCGTCTAGCCGCCTCGCTCCCGCAAATAGGCGGCGAGGTCAAACGGCGGAGGCACGAACAGGACTTTGCGGGGCCGGGGAGCGCGGTCGAAAGGGGCCATGATGGAGTCCCCCACAAAGATGAGTCCCAGGTATTCGAAGCCCCTGGCGAAGTCCGTGACTTGCGTATCTTCCGTGTCGAGCGCCAGATGGAGTTCGTCAAGAACTTCGGTCGTGATCCGGAGGGCTCTCTGTGCTCCTTCGGGTGTCTTGGCCATGACGATGAAATCGTCGGCGTAACGAACCATCTGGAGGCCACGCGCGGTAAGTGCATCATCCAGGCTGTCGAGGAAGAGATTGGCGAGAATCGGTGAGATCACCGAGCCCTGGGGAATCCCCTTTTCAAGCTTGTAGATCTTTTCGCCGTCGTACACCTCCGCTCTGATCCACAGCTCGATGATCCGGCGGATGCCCGCATCCTTGACGACTGAGCGCACCCGGTCCAGGAGCAGGGAATGGTCGATTTCATCGAAAAAGGCATCGATATCCGCATCCACGATGTATCGGTAGCCGCGCTCACGGAGAGCTTTCACCCTGTAGGCCGCCTGGCGCACGGACCGGCCTTTGCGGTAGCCGAAGCTCACATCCTCGAACTGTGCTTCGCAAAGGGGTTCGATCAGGTGAAGGACCGCCGCCTGAGCCGTGCGGTCCCTCACGGCCGGCACCGACAGCGCGCGTGGTGAGCCGTCACGCTTGGCAACCAGGAGCCTCAGGAGGGGGAGCGGGCGGTAGGTGCCCGTGGAGAGTTCTTCGGCCAGTGCCGACAGGTTGACCTGGAGGTTGCGCCTGAAAGCGCCCACAGTCACGCCGTCCACTCCGGCCATGCCTTTGGCGGCCTCGACCCGCCAGAAGGCGCGATCCAGGTTTTCCCATTGGGTGACGTCATGCATCGTCGGCTGCACGTCGAGTCCTTCGGAGATATGCGCCCCAATCCATGCGGCGCTGGATATTCTCGTAGAGGCTGGAAAGCCATTCGTAGTGGTCGGTGATCTTCTGCGCACTGGAACGAGATCTCCACTCCCTCCAGTATGAGGGTTGAAAACCGAGGTCCAGGTCAATCGGCACCCTGAGGAAGTCCACCCCCCGGGCATCGACCTCGCTCAGACCGAAGGCTTCCCGAGTGCGATTCCGGTCGCCAAGTATCGTCCAATCGGGTGCGATGGAAATGGAGAGCGTTCCATAGTCTGTTGCAAGCTGAAGGTAGCGCGGATGCTCCTTCCCTCCCTTCTTCCTATGTGTTTTGGATGCCTTGAACTGACCCGTCGTGGGAAGATAGAGATTTTTGATGCCTCTCGCCGACAGAAACTCATTTTGCTCAACCCGTAGTGGCCAGTCCTTGACCGGCAGCCGGTGTTGCCCAATGGTGCCCGTGAACTTGCGAAATTCCCCGTGAAACTGGGCGGAGGGCGTGAGGGTGGATTTGCCGAACCTGTGGAGTTGGAGCACGACCAGGGCTTCGGCCAGGTTGGCCAGGCTGGACCAGCAGAAATCGGACGGGCCGAAATCGGGATGACGGGTCGGGTTGGGACCTCGCCATGCCTGGAGGAAATCGCGATTCAGGCTCCCGCCGACGCGTGAGAAGAGCTCGTTCCCGTAAGTTGCCGGGGCATAGCCCTCAAGGGGGATAATCTCCACTCGTTCGCCTTCCGGGTCGACGCGCAGGGCGAGCGTCAGACCAATGGAGCTCAGCAGGTGCTCTTTCTTCCTCAACAACACAAAGCAGACTGCACAAAGCCCGAGCACGAGGAAAGCGCCGAGAATGAAGGTGAGCCAGAGCCAGAATCGTCGGGTGTCGCCGCTTTCGCTCATGGCATTCATCAGGCACGAAGAAAAGATGTTGATATACAAGCTCAGACCAACCGCCGTCACAAGGACTTCGACAACCAGCTGCCGTCTGGCTTGCACTTTGGCGAACAGGGTGTGGGGCGATTCATGGTTCATGGGCAGATTCTCCCTCTTTGTGGACCTGTACGGATGTGAGCGACCCGGCTCATCGCCATTCCCGCAGGTCTGCGGCGGGAATCCATGACCCGGCGACGCCTGGATCCCCGCCAAATGCATGCGGGAATGCCTTGGAGGGCCAATGATGTTGAGTTCGAGCTTGTTTGGGAAATGCCGTGTCTGCGATACTTGGGGAGGGGATGAACCCCTCACCACGATAATCTCACGGGTGCGGGTCGCAGGGGCGGGGTTTATCCCCGCCTGAGCCTGCCATCAGGCGGCAATCTGAATTTCCCGAACACGCTCTAAGATTTGGACTCGGTGCGTCAGGCAAATGTTCAAGATAGCCGTCCCTGCCGGCGCCAGATCCCGTAAGGCCCGATTGAGAAGGCTTCGGACTTCTCGAGGGAGGCGCCCGGCTCGAAGCATACTCCGCAATAGGCCACATGCTGCCCCGCATAGCGGTTGGTCGGGTTGTCCGAGCGCCACTCGCGGCCCACCAGCGGGACGATGCTTCCGCGGGCTTCCAGGCCTTCCGCGTGCGCGTGGGCCAGGATGCGATATTTCCCGCTCTTCTCTGTGAGGCGCACGACGGGACGGTCGTTCGTCAGGTCCTCGACTTCGAGAGCGTCGTTGAAGAGGAGCGATATCGAGTCGATTCGGGGACTCGCGGGTGCAGCTTTAACCGTTGCGTC
>CAZEOY010000376.1:0-4370 GCA_964513835.1 uncultured Syntrophobacteraceae bacterium | reverse complement strand
GCGCTTAACCCGATGGAACCGAAAAGGCTGAAATGAGGGTAGAGATCGGCCTTGGCCACCCCGATCAGGGAACACTGGGCTGCCATCTGGGACTCTGCGAGGCGAATGTCAGGACGCCTTCTCAGCAATTCGGCCGGAATACCCGCTTCCACGTCAGGGGGGGCTGAGGGGATCTGCCCGGGACCACCGAGCATGGGGTTCACTTCGCCGGGGAGCACGCCAAGGAGTACGGCAAGGCCATTCTTGGCCTGGCGCAACTGGGCTTTTAGTCGCGGGATGGAAGCCTGGGTGTCGCCCAGCAGTGTCTTGGCCTGTGCCACGTCCAATTCAGTCACTTCTCCCGCCTCGAAGCGCACCCTGGCGATCTGCAATGAGCGATCCTGAATCTCGACGTTCTCCCGGGCTATGGCAAGGCGGGTCTCCAGAGTGCGGATAACCACGTAAGTCCTTGCCACTTCGGCCATCAGGGTTACCAGGATGTCATCGTAGCTGGCAATGGACGCATCCAGGTTCCACACCCCGGATTCAACAGCGCGCCTGAACCCACCCCAGAAGTCGAGCTCCCAGGCGGCGTCAAAGCCGATATTCGCTGCGGTGAATCTGGTGTCCATTCCTGAGATCGTGTTGGCCGTATTCTCGCTGACACCGAAGCCGGCGTAATCTCCCCTTAGCTGTTGAAGCTGGGGATACTGGTTGCCCACAGCGATGCCGAGTTGTGCCCTCGCTTCGAGGATGCGGATCCCGGCGGTGCGGAGGGACAAATTCTGCCGAAAGGCGCGCTCGATGAGAGTGTCCAGAACAGGATCGTTGAAGCGTTTCCACCAGGGGGCCGGATCCGCCGGCTCGCTCTTGATCCTCGGATCCTCCTTTTCGATCCACACTTTCATTTCAGGGACCTGGGGCCGGATGTAGTTCGGACCCACGGCACATCCGGACAAAACAGCCAGAGCGATCGCCGAAATCACAAGACCCAGACAGGGAATCTTCTCAAAATTTCGAACTTCGCATGGCATCACTTCACCTCCCCTCATATCTAATCCTGAAGAATATCGTGTAGAGCACGGGCACAAAAATCAATGTCAGAACCGTGGCAAAACTAAGGCCGAATATGATGGTGACCGCCATGGAAACAAAGAATGCATCCTGAACGAGAGGGAGCATCCCCAGGACCGTGGTCAAAGCGGCCATGGAGACCGGAATCAGACGGCTCACCCCGGAATCCACGACGGCCTGAAAAGGCGGTTTTCCAGAGGTCATATCAAATTCTATCTGATCGATGAGAACGACGGCGTTTTTGATCAGCATGCCCGAAAGGCTCATCAACCCCAGCAGGGACATAAACCCGAAGGGCTGGCCGAACAATAGAAGGCCTGCCGTCACCCCGATGATCGACAGCGGCACGGTGAGCCAGATGATCAGCGTCTTTTTGATGGAGTTGAAAAGAAAAATTACCAGAAGCACCATGAGTCCGAAAAAGATCGGAATAGAACCGGCCAAACCGTCCTGGGCCTTGGACGAATCCTCGGCCTCTCCGCCCCAGGCGATCGAATAGCCCGGCATATCCTTGAGTGGAATCTCATCCTTGTATTCGACCGCAATGGTGTCGGCATCCCACTGCTCTGGAGGCACCGCTTTGCCGGTCTTGGCTTCCACATCCACCCCCAGGGCCTCTTCAATCCTTGCTTTGACGCGGCCAGCCAGCTCACTGGCAAGTCCCTCCCGCGGATCAGCGTGGAGCTTAATCATCTTGGTCCGGTCACGGCGCCAGATATAGGGATCTTCAAAGGCCGTCTCAAAACCGGTCACTACCTGGCCGACCGGCATCATCTTCTGCGCGGCCGGACTCCAGACCTGTATGCCCTGCAAATTGGCGAGGTCGAATCTTTCGACTTCCGGCGACCGGGCGATAATCGGCAGCAGCTCATCCTTTTCGCGGTAAACGCCCGCCCGGGTTCCCTCGATGGCAGATTCGATTGCCTGGGCCAGTTGCGGCCGATCGATTCCGGCCCTTCGGGCCTGGGCTTCGGCCATGTGAGGCCGGACCACCTTGATCTTGCCTCGCCATTCGTTTCGCACCGCCTTGCATAAAGGATCGTCCAGGAGAATATTCTCCGCCTTTTGGGCCAACTGCCGCAAGACCACCGGATCCGGGCCGTTGATCCGAAGCTGGATTTTGCCGCCGGAGCCCGGCCCGAGGATAAATGAACGCGTGTTGACAATGGCCTGGGGGAACATCGTCTCCAGGTCGTTCTGGGCCCGCTGCATCAGGGCCGGGATCTTCCGGTAATCGTCCATCTTGACGACGACCTGGGCGAAGCTGCCGTAGGGGGGCTCAGGGGTGTAGGTCAAAAGGAACCGAATCTGCCCGCCGCCGATAAAGGTAACCACGTCCCGTGTTCCCTCCTGTTTGGAAAGATACGCTTCCGCTTTTTTCATCAGGCGGCTCGTTTCATCGATGTGGGTGCCCTCCGGAAACCAGAAATCGATATAGTACATGGGGGTTGTGGAATTCGGAAAAAAGAGGTTTTTCACATGGCCGAATCCCACCATGGCCATCACAAAGAGCCCAACGACCACGCCCACCGTAATCCACCGGAACCGGATGCTCGTCGAAAGAAACTTCCGGTATAAACGGTAGAATGCGCTGCCGTAAGGATCCTCCATTTTGTCGCCTTTGCCTTCCTTGGATCCTGTCTTGAGGAAAGTTTTACAGAGCAGCGGTGTGGTGGTCGCAGCGGTCACCCAGCTCAGTGTCAGGGAGATCATGATCACGTAAAAAAGGGTGCGGCAGTATTCACCGGTGTCGTCCGGTGAGGTTCCGATGGCGGCAAAGGCGGCAATGGCGATCAAGGTTGCCCCCAGCAGGGGGACACCCACCTGTCCGACGATCTCTTTGGCAGCGGTCACCGCATCGGAGCCCTGCGCCATTTTCACCCGCATGCCGTCGGTCACCACGATGGCATTATCCACGAGCATCCCCAGGGCGATCACCAGCGCACCCAGAGAAATCCGTTCGAGCGTGATGCCGCCTATATTCATGAAAATGAAGGTGCCCATGATGGTGACAATGAGCACCGCTCCAATGATTAGCCCGCTTCTCAGCCCCATGAAGATGAGCAGCACCACAATGACGATCCCCACTGATTCCGCCAGGTTCACGAGAAAGTCTTTTATGGCGGAGGTTACCGCTTCGGTCTGCAGATAGATCACGTGCAGGTCCATTCCCAAAGGCGCCAGAGGAACGAGCTCCTTTAACCGCGCTTCCAGCGATTGTCCCATGGTGAGGACGTTGCCGCCCAGAACCGTCGAGATCGCAAGACCGATGGCCGGTTTGCCGTCGTAGCGCAGGTACGCTGTTGCAGGTTCTCTGTAACCTCGATGGATATCCGCAACATCGCGAAGGTAGACAAGGCTTCCGGTTTCAGGCCCCTTCCCCCGAACCAGCAGGTCGCCGAACTCTTTTTCCGATGTAAACTCACCGGTCGGGTTTACCGGTATGTACTCGTGGCCGATCGTCATATATCCCGAAGACACCGGAAGATTTTTTGAAGCCAAAGCGGCATAGATGTCCGGCTGGGAGATGCCGAGCTCGGCCATCTTTTCCCTCCGCATCTCCACATAAATGACCTCCGGCTGCACGCCGTAAAGCTCGATGCGCTTGACGTCCTTGGCGCCCAGCAGCTCGCGCTGGAGAAACTTGGCATATTCGTACATCTCCTTGTAGGTATACCCTTCCCCGGTGATGGCGAGATACACGCCGTAGACATCCCCGAAGTCGTCATTGACAATGGAGGGGCCGGCCCCGGGCGGCAGCTGGCGCTGGGCGTCGTTGACCTTCCGCCGCAGTTCGTCCCACACTTGGGGGAGGCTGTATTTGTCATACTTGTCTTTCATGCGCGCCTTGACCTGGGACATGCCCCGGGAGGAACGGGACTCCAGCCACTCCAGTTGGCCGAGCTGCTGGATGGCCTTTTCAAGGACGTTTGTGACTTCCTCTTCCACCTCGGCCGCGGAAGCCCCCGGGTAGGGCGTTATCACAACGGCCTCTTTGATGGTAAACTCGGGGTCCTCAAGCATTGAGAGACTTCTAAATGAAAGCCAGCCGACACCGACCACAAGAAAGGTCATCACCCAGGTGATCACGCTTTTCCGAATGCTCAGCTCCGCGATGTTCATGGTTTATACCCTTCCATCCTGCTCAAATCGCTCACCTGCATCCCCTCCCGCAGCCGGCTAACCCCGCTGATGGCGATGGTCTCTCCGGACTTGAGCCCATCGATAATCTCGATGCTGTCGGTTCCGGTCAAACCGCCGAGCTTTACCGATCTTCGCTGAACCCTCAAGGTCTCTTTGTCCACAATCCAAACATT
>CAZEOY010000375.1:0-4373 GCA_964513835.1 uncultured Syntrophobacteraceae bacterium | reverse complement strand
ACACGGATCCACCCCGGCGCGATGGGGACGCAGGCAGGCTGAACATGGTGACTTCATGTGAGCCGCCGATGCACCCCCCGAACCCGAAACTCGAAAACCGGAGCTCAAAAACCTGTATTTCCAGAACAACATGGGTTCCACCTTTCAAAGCCCGACTATTCCGTCAAGGGCTCCGATCTACTGTTGACCGTGAACCGTACAGTACTCTTGCGGGACGCGCTCGGACAGGAATACCTCGATCCGCTTTTCACGGCAAGCCACTGTTGCGAGCTGACCCGTTGAGGAGCAGATGATCCGCTGCACCACACCGGGAACCATCCGAAATGGCTGAGGATGGATCCATGGACGGACTTCGCTGACAAACCTCGCCCACACACGACCGGCGCCCGTTGCTCCCGTGAGATGAGTCGGCCGATTGTCGTCAAAACCGATCCAGACCATCACGAGCAAGTCGGTGGTGTATCCCGCAAACCAGGAGTCCCGATAATCTGATGTCGTACCCGTCTTACCGGCGCAAGGGAAATCGACCCCCAGCCGTTTGACGCTCCTGGCAGTCCCCCGCTCCATGGCCCCCTGAAGAAAATCGGTGATGATATAGGCTCTTGCCGGCGTTGTGACCGAAACCATATTGATGCTGCTTCGTCTCTGAACCTCCCCCCCCTCGCTCACTACCTCACGAAGGGACAGGAGATAGGGCTTCTGCCCTTCGTTGTCCAGTGTTGCATAGGCTCCCGCCAGCTCAATAGGGGTAACCTCGAAGGCCCCCAGGGCCAGTGAAGGCATGGGTTCAAGCGGCGACTGGATACCCAGGTTTCGCAGCAAGGCGATGATGTTCTCCATCCCCACCTTGACGGCCAGTTGAACCGTCGGAACGTTGAGAGACTCTTCCAAGGCCCGTCGCATCATGACCGGTCCACGGTACCTGCCGTCATAGTTGTGGGGCCACCAATCCGCGCCACCCACAGGGAAACTGAGCGGCGTGTCATCCAGCCAGTCAGCGGCCGTGAACCGGTCCAGTCCGCACAGATAAATAAAGGGTTTGATGGCGGACCCCGGCTGCCGTGAAGCGTGGATGGCGCGGTTGAAGCTGCTTTCTCCGTAGTCCCGCCCTCCCACCATGGCGAGCACCGCCCCCGTCTTGGGATGCACGGCAATCAGGGCTGCCTGGAGCGGGCCTTTCTCGGATTCAGCGCCCAGGGCCGGTCGTTCTTTCTCCAGTTCGCTGAGCACCTCCTGGACGGCCATTTCAGCTGCCAACGCCATCTCCGGATGCAGACTCGTATAAATCGTCAACCCCTCGGACGCCAGGATTTCAGGAGGGTACAGATCATGGAGCTGGCTGCGAACATAGTCCACGTAATAGGGGGCGGGATTGGCCGGCAGCGATGTCTCCGCCGTTCGAAGAGGCTGATTTCGGGCCTGTTCGTAAGCGTCGACGGTGACGATTTCGAGATCCAACATACGTTTCAAAACCAAATTTCTCCGCTCGCGGGCTGCTTCAGGATGATCGTGAGGCGAGTAACGGTTGGGCGCGCGGATCATCCCAGCCAACGTCGCTGATTCCGCCAGGGTGAGGTCGTCCACATTGCGCCCGAAGTAGACCCTCGCCGCTTCGCCCATGCCGTGGATCGCCACGCTCCCGCGCTGACCGAGATAGATTTCGTTGAGGTACATTTCCAGGATTTCGTCTTTTTCATAGAGGGCTTCCATGACGAGAGCCATGGAAGCTTCCATCAACTTGCGCTTCAGCCTTCGCTCGGGCTCGAGGAAATAGTTCTTCACCAACTGCTGAGTGATCGTGGAGCCCCCCTCCACCACACGCCTCGCCCGCAGATCCACCCACAGCGCTCGAAGGATGGACCAGAAGTCCATTCCCCGATGCTCATAAAACCGGTGGTCTTCGATGGCCAGGACGGCACGCACCAGATGGGGTTGCACCTGCTTCACATTGATCAGGAGACGGCTCTCCCGCTCGGGACCAAAGAATCGCGCGATTTCCAGAGGCTCCAGCTCAAGAAGCCCCACCTCCCCTGCCGGCCCCTGGATGCGGACCAGAGTGTCCCGGTCAAACTCAAGCCGAACCTGTTGGGCAGGAAGTGAATAGCCCGGGAAACGAAATTCCCTCAAATGGGCAACCAGACCGCTCCTGAAGATCCGGTACTCACCAGCCCCCAGAGGCTCTCTGGCAACCTCCCGATACCGGCGCAGCTGCAACATCTCCCGCATCCGCGTGAGCGAAAGGTTCAAGCCCGGATAGACGGGGACCGTAGAGGAAAAGACGCGGGAGGGAACACTCCATTTGCGGGATTCGAATCGCTTCTGGATCTGGACGGACAGGACGTAGAAATATGAGGCCACAGCCAGGGTCAGAAGAAAACCCAGCAGAAAGAACCACTTCCAGTATGAGGTGCGTTTTCGATAGAGAGGTCGCTTCATGAGCTCCGGGAACACAACAACTGGACCTGCATGCGATCATTCCTTCCGATCCAGTCTCACAACACACTCGATATGAGGGGTGTGGGGGAACAGATCAAAGGGCTGCACTCGGGCAATGTGGTAGCGATCAATCAACATGGCCAGATCGCGGGCCAGTGTGGACGGATTGCACGAAACGGCCAGGATTCGTCGAGGAGCAAGCTCCAAGAGGGCTTTCACAACCGAGGGGTGCATCCCCGAACGCGGGGGATCGGTCACGACGACATCAGGCAAGGCCGATGAGCGGCTCGACTGCGAGGCAGCCCGGATGATCTCCTTCAAATCGCCCGCTCGGAACTGGCAATTGTCTATCCCATTGAGACGGCAGTTAACGTAAGCATCCTTTATGGCATCTTCCACGAGTTCGAATCCTAACACCTCTTTCACCCGGGACGCAATGAAAAGCGCGATGCTGCCTGTACCGCAATAGAGGTCCCACACCGTTTCGGACCCCGTGAGCTCCCCGAAATCGAGCACCGCCTGGTATAGCCCTTCGGCCGCACGGGGATTCGTCTGGAAAAAGGAATGCGCTGAAATGCGAAATCGAAGATCTTTGATACGCTCCTCGATAAAACCCTCCCCGTAAACGTTTCGACTGACATCCCCCACAGCCACTTGAGCCTTCTTCTGACTGATGGAATGCACAATGGTTGTAATGGCTGGGAAGCAGCATCTCAGGTGCTGGCTCAGCGCGTCGACCACATCTTCCGCCCTTGCATTGCCAGCCGTGATGATGTGAATGAGGAGCTCACCGGTCTGCTTGCCCTCCCGGATGACCAGAAACCTCCAGAACCCCTGATGGGTTCGCGTTGTGTAAGGCGGAAGTCCGGTCTTCCTGCACCATTGCCGGACAACCTTCAGGATTTCCACCGACTGGGGCGACTCCAGATAACACACCTCCAGATCGAAAATCCTGTCATAATGCCTACGGGCATGGAGCCCCAGAGCGAAGGATCGATCATAGTCGAGCCCGGTGGCGATCTCATCCGGAGAAAGCCAGCGCCTGTCGGAAAAGGTATACTCCATCTTGTTTCGATAATACTGCTGAGACGGTGAAGCGACGGTGGGAGCAACCTCTGCCTCACCGACACCCGCCAGATGTTGCAGGCATTCAAGGACGTGCAGGCGCTTCCATGAAAGCTGATCCTCGTAAGGGATGTGCTGCCACTGGCAACCCCCACACAGCCCGAAATGGGGGCAGAAAGGCTCGCTTTCGCGTGGAGACCTCGCGACGCACCGAATGACCTGCGCTTCCGCATACTGCTTCTTCTTCCGCACCACGCGAGCCTGTACGCGTTGCCCGGGAGCCGCACCGTCCAGGAAGATGACCATGCCTTCATGCCGGGAAATGGCCTTCCCTCCAAAAGCCAGCTTCTCCACATCCAGCTCGATTTCCATACCCTTCTGTATCTTAGTCATCGATCTTCAGTCTCATGACACAGGATCCTCATGTCCACGCCTGCATTCAGGGTCTTGAAACGTTTCGCTCTTTGAAATAAAGATACACCGGCATCGGGTGCGAATCATCCGACGTCGTCGACTCCCGGCCCCTCAAGGTTTTCATAGTGGCCTTCTGAGTCGGGCGGCACGGCGTCCTCAGAGTGTGGCCACAGAGCAATGTATTCATCGGTTGGCGGCCTTCCGACGAAAGCCGGAGCTCAATTTCTTCGTTGTCCTCTGGACCCCGCTCCCGGCTTCAAGCATGCCGGGACAGGCTTCGCCGGCGCGACGGCATTGCGGCACCCCTTGGACACCTTCCGCCATAGCGGCAAACGATTGGATCTCACGCTCATTTTTAGGGGGGGTTATGCTGGTCCGGAGCGTCGTCACCTACGGACGCCTCATCAAATTCAGTCATACGGTTTTTGCCCTGCCCTTCGCCCTCTCGGCAATCCTAC
>CAZEOY010000374.1:0-4387 GCA_964513835.1 uncultured Syntrophobacteraceae bacterium | reverse complement strand
CCACTTCAAGCCCATGAAGCTCGATCGCGCTTCGCATATGAATCCCTGGACAGCCCGGTCATAATCCTTGCGATTGGACCGCCTGAGCTCCTCCAGTTCGCGCAGATTCTCCGCCAGCGGGTGGCCGTTGGATGACGAGCCCTCCCCGCCAAAGTAGTCCAGCATCATCTCGAAAAAGTCCTGCTCACGCCAATCGATGCGTTCGAGGCCGTTTTCAACGAGTCGGATCAGGCTGTCCCGGTCACCCGTATCGGGCAATCCCGCATTCAACCCGCGAAGTTCCTTACAAAACCGTTGCGCCCCCTCTGGATCGGGTGCATAAACCCACCGAATGATCTCGAGGCTCGAGCGAAGACTGCACAACTCACGCGCCAGACGCGCAAGGGCGGACGGCACGCGGGTGTCGCGGGGCGTCCACGCCAGTCGCCGAGAGGCCTCATGCCTTTCCAGCCAATCGGCGGCGCCCATATCAGCCTCGGGCAGCCAAAAAGGTCGAACTGAGTCCATAAGAGCTCCCTTCTGTGATCCGGAGGCATCATGCCAAGGCGCGCTGCTGCTGCCCCATCCAGTCCTGGAGATCCTGACGAGCTGCTGACCTCGTCTCCTGTTGCCACTGCAGTAGTGAAATGCCGAGAAGGGATCGGAACCGGTCGTCCAATTCCCGCAGGCGCTGCTCTCGGTCAGGCCTCCGGGAAGCCAGGAGCTCATCGAGGGGGTTCAACCCGTGATCCACCACGAACTGCCAGAAGTCGTCCCAGCTGGGATCGGCTTCCCCCTTCTGGTGCTGTCTGAGCAGGTAGAAGATCGCGCGGGAGTCGATTACCCCCCGATACCATCCCTCCTGAATCTCAACTCGCTTTCTGTCCAGTTCCTCGACGATCTGACGAATTCGCTTGTGAAACGTGGCCAATCTCTCCGCCTCAAGGAGGTCAGAGAGCCGGCGGTACATCTCTTCCTTGATCTGGCCCAGAGCGACCCCCCGACGACTCACGATCTCAGCGAGGCCCCCTCCGGATGCCGGCATCCCTGCCCCTGTCGACTCTGCAGCGGTCGAGGATTTGGCTGGGCTTTCCTGGCGGTCCGAAGACCGCCGATCGCTGTCCTTGAGCAGCTCCATTCTGACCTTCTGGAAAGCGCGGTCCACCTCCTGAAGCTCCGCATGCTGAGCGGCAAGCAGCCGAGCCGTCACGCTGGCATAGATCCAGATCTTCTGATCGCGAAGATCTCCACGGCGCTTCCACTCACGTTCCAGCAGGGTAACGAGAGCGGCCTCGTCTATCCCGCTGAGGTCGTAGCCGGCACGTCGAATGTCGCTCAAGGCATCGTCCAGGCTTCCATGATGGTCGTCCTGAAGAAGAACGTGGTACCTCACCACCTGGATCAGCTCGCGATAGGCGGCCAGAACCTGTCGTTTTTCGCCGCGCCCCATGCCTTCGCGGAGCCCGCGGTTGATGGCGTCTTTGTCCTTCAGCCCCGACAGAAGCAGAGGGATTCCCAAAGCGGCGCCGGGGAGCTGTCTGGGGGCCGGTCCCTCCTGCAGTCGCTCTTCCGTGAACCGCAGCCAGGCAGCTTCGATGACGTCAGATGTCTCCCTGATTTCTCTGAGCAACGCCGTCAGGGCGTCCAGATTCCCCTCCATCTTGGCCACGAGGAAGAGGTAGTGCAGCAGACGATCGCGGTCCGTCAGCTGGTAGCGGTCCAGCATGCGATCCAGGAAAGCAGTGAACACGGGAAAGCGGTAGAGCACCGAATCCATATCGTCCTCTTCCACCCGGGCGGGCATCAGCGACGCCCCCCTCAGCGAGAGCTGATACTGACGTTTACAGGCCAGGTGATGCAGGAGATCTTCACACCATGCGTCAATCAATCCCGGATAGGCGGCAGCTCCGCCCAGATGGGCCCTGAGCTCTTCTTCGATGGCCGCCCGTTCGATCCCCCGACGCACCCGATCCCTGACGAGCAGTCGAATGAGGCCAAGGGGAGGTCGGCCCGGGGACCGATCCGCCAACTTGGACTCGAGCCAGGCTGATTCCATCCGTTCCTGCTCACGCCGCTTCAGCGCCGTGCTCAGAAGTGCGCGGAGGAACGTCGACCGGAACTGCAGGCTCTGATTCCAGGATTCGATGACCTGGGCCCCGGGGCCTGATCGAGCGAACGCCAGGCCCAGCCGAACGAAGTCCTCCTCCAACTCGTCCTGCTCTTCCGGAAGGAGCTCTTCCCAGCTGCAGGAAAAATCCGGGGAGATTATGAAACTCTCCTTCTGGAACCCGCTCCAGACGTGATCCAGCCAGATCTTCAGCCGATCCTCGGATGTCTCCGAGGGTTCGGCGAGTCCACCTTCGTCAATGCAAGCCTCGAGGAGCCCCCGCAACTGCCCGACGCTTTCAAGGGCGACGCCCCTTCTGTGGCTGCTGAGAATCTCGCGTTTGCGCGCATACTCCGCCTGCTCCTGCCGGATCAACCGCTCCAGGTAGGCCCCCAGCATCTGGACGGGAGCCACTTCCGGAGGCAGCAGGGCCGTACCCCGCTGCCCCGCTTCCTGCAGCATGCTCAAAACACGGCCGGCCGCCAGAGATGATTCCTGGTGCCAATAAGCATTTTTGATGATTCTGGAGAAATCCTCCCAGTCGCGGATGGAAAAGTCAGGGAGGTTCATATCCAGCAAATCCTCGTTCCACCAATGGCTGAAACCATCTTCAAACCGCTCCTGCCGATGCCGCAGAACCAGCTCCCGATCGCGCTCCCCCAACTGGTGAAGGAAGAGGACCTTCTGGTAGGCTTCCCGGGCCTTCCACATGGGGTCCTGAGTGCGGATCAGAGGCTGGCTCTGACCCTGTCGACGCGCCAGTACCAGCCAGTCGCTCCTTTGGAGCAACTGCTCCCATTCCGCAGCCAGCCGAAGGTCCCCATGATCCACCAACAGCTGCCGTTCGTCACGATGCAACTGCTCTGCCGCCTCGTACCCAAGATACTGGCAAAGCGCCTGATACAGATCGTCGCCGCCTGGAGCCCTGAAAATCCTCGGTTTGGGATTCAACCGTTCCCACAAGGACTGCATACGGTCACGGAGAAGCTTGCGACTCTTTTGTTCAGTGACCGAAAGCACCTTCTGAAAATGTACTCTCTCGGCCGATGCGCGCCATTTGGTCTGGTCTCGCAGTACCTCCAACAGGTTTCCATTCCCCTTGGCCTCAGAGGTTCGCTGAAACTCGTGCAGTCTTGCCTTGAGCACTTCCAGCTGTTGGCCAGAAAGGTGGATACAGTTTGACGGGATCATTTGGCCAGCCGCCAGGGACGCTGCGAAGGCCTTGCAGCTGCTGCGCCCGCAGGCTCCGCAGTCGAGTCGCGGCAACAGGCTGAGGACGGCCTCCACGTGCTCCCGTGGAATATCCCCGGAGGTCCCGTCAGGACTGATGAGCTCCATCAGAGCTGCCTGAAGCGACTCGGTGAAGAGCATTCTTGGCGGCATGTCAACGTTGTTCACGGACGATTTCAGATGTGCCCGAAGCCGCTCAAGGCTGGCGGGTTCCTGTGCCTCACCGTCGTTCACCTCCATCCATCGATGCGTTTCCCAAGTCAGAAAAGCCTTCCACTCCGCTGCACTTCGGAGGCAAAGCCTCAATTGCCGTCTGTACAGGGGGGCTGCGAATTCCTCCAGATATCGTTCCACGCTCTGCCGCGCACCCTCCTGCAGGCTGCGTACAGTGGGCGCAAGCAGACCGACGAGGGGTTCCAGCTCCTGACGCCACCAGGAAGTCAATGCCAGCCGCCCGTGTGCGGCCTGGGCCCGGCCATAGGCAACCAGCAGCCTGTGACAGGCTGGCGTGAGCTCTTCCATGAGCCCCCGATAGACCCTCCCCTTCTCCCCCTGGGACAGCACGAAGCCGTCCGTGAGACGATCGATGACAGCCTCACGAGGGCAAATCTCTTCCAGATGATCCCGCACCGCCTCGAGGCTGTGAGGGACCGCCCGGTGCGTATCCACGGACCACCTGGATGTGGTCTCTCTGACCCATTCCAGGGTCTGTATCTCCCCACCGGTCAGCTCACCCTTCACAAGGGGAACGCCCCAGTCCCCAGGTCCGGCTCCGAAACGCTCCATCCAGCGCTGGAACAGCAAATACCGGATGAAATGCCGAAAATCGTGGAGCCCCTGAATGGAATGACCTGCGGCGATCCGGATCAGCGCCTCACACTGCTGGCTCCACTCCGCTCGGATGAGACCGCTCAGCTCACCCTTGGCCTTCAACTCATAGCCCTTTCGAGGCCTGATGAGATGTCTGATGGTCCCCTCGGGGAGGGCTTTTCGAACGGATTCCTCCGCATCGTCCACCTCCGCTTGCAGTGGCCATGAACTGCGCGCCAGGACCAAGGTCGTCGCCATTCT
>CAZEOY010000373.1:3134-4391 GCA_964513835.1 uncultured Syntrophobacteraceae bacterium | reverse complement strand
ACAGGCGGCTCCACTGATCAATGCCAGCCGTGCTTGTGGCGAAGGTAGCGAGGCTACTGGGGAAGACTGAGGTTCAGCAACAGGAGGTTGGGGTCCTTGCGGCGAAGCTGAAGGACACCCCGGTGTTTGTGGATGATCATCTTGGCCAGCGGAAGATCGATAGCCCGTGAGGGATCCAGCCGGGTCGTAAAGGGATAGAAGAAGTGCTCGATGTCATCCGGTGAGACCACGGCGCCCTTGAGGGTCATGTCGAGATGGACCAGACTCTCGCCGGCGTAGGTCTGGACTTCGAGCTTTCCCGCCGACGGGCAGTAGCCGATCATGGCCTGTATGGTGCTGCCGAGCGCTTTTTGAAAGAGAGTCTTGTCGAGGGGAATGAACGGCAGCGACAGAGACAGGTTGAGCCCGCAGACGATAGAGCGTTCACGGAACAGATCCTTATGTTCTTCCAGGACCTGAATGAGGAGGTCATTGAGCGAGCCCTTTTCCAGGCTGACTTCGAAGGGTCTCAGGTACGCCAGGGTTTTTTCCAGGATCTTCTCGAGGCGTGCCACCTCCTGCACGATGATTTGAACCTTTTCTCGATTGGCGTCAGCGGCGGGAAGGCTCTCCAGCAGGCGGCGTGCAAAGCCTCCGGCTGCGACGAGAGGGTTGCGTATTTCATGGCCCAGACGCGCGGAGATCTCCGTCAGCGTTCTCAGTTCCTCGGTCTGCAGGATTTGCTGCTGCAATCGATGGCGGTCCGTCACATTGACAAGGAATCCGTCTACGATTTCCACCTGACCTCTTTCGTCAAGCACCGGAATGGCATGGTCGAGCACGAAGATGGATTTCCCGTTGGTGTGCGAAATCCGATATTCAGCCTTGAACTCACTGCCGTGAAGCAGGCAGCGTTCCATGAGGGGCCATACCCGCTCCCGGTCGTCTTCGAAGACCTTGTGCCTCCAGAAATGCGGGTCGTCCATGGCTTTTTTGGCTGGAATCCCCGTGAGGTCCTCGATGAAGTGGTTGATGAAGATCAGCCGCCCGCTGGAGATCAATCGATAGACCACCAGCGGAACGCTTTCAACGAGCGTTCGGTATTTCTCCTCGGATTCCCTTAGCGCTCGGGTGCGCAGGTGCACCATGTGCTCCAGGTTGTCGGCATATTCCTGGATCTTCTCGCGAGACTCCTTCAGGGAGAGGAGCATCTCGTCCAGGGCCTCGGCCAGGACGCCCAATTCACCCGATGGTCGCAGGCCGGAAGGGTGCACATGG
>CAZEOY010000373.1:0-3124 GCA_964513835.1 uncultured Syntrophobacteraceae bacterium | reverse complement strand
AAGCTCACCATCTCGCCGATTGGCCGGCTGAAATAGAGGCTGATGAAATAAATGGCCCCCACAGAAAAAACCAGCCCGAGCACGCCGACTCCGATCATGATCTGTCGGTAATGAGCCGTGATGCTCAGAATGTCCGTGCGGTCCACGCAGAACTCGACAAGCCCGACTGTGCGGCCTTCGTAATCCTTGATGGTTCTGAGCCACACGGCATAGGGCCTTCCCCCGATCCGCTGAGTCAGCACCTCGGGAGCGCCGTCCTTGAACACCCGCGCATAGGCAGGGTCATCTCGTTCAACGGAATCGGCAAAGGTGGTCGAACAAATCGAAAACCCCGCCCCATCTTCTTTGGGAAACAGGAGTGTGGCTTCGATGCCGAACTGCTCTTTCATCTCGCTCAAGAGCATGAGCCCGAAGCTAAAGCCCATCTCCGTGGTTCCCACCAGCTGCCCCCGGTAAAAGACAGGCGCCACTCCCCGGATGCCGTATCCCGTGAGGCCCTCTTCCAGTCCGAAGGTTTCCGTCATGTTGGCGATCGTCTCGGAGATGGTCTGGCGATAGTCCAGCGAATCTCCGAATTCATAGAGACGCTGAAGCCGCAGGAACATCCTTGGCGGTGCTGTGTGAAAATTGAATTGGCTGATCCCGTAATGCGTTCTCATAAAAGTGTAGGAGGAGTAGCACAACTCGATGAGACGAAGGCGGTCGTGTCTGGCCAGGGCTTCGGCAATCTCAGGATTTCGTGCAAAACTGGAAGCCAGGCTCACCGCCCATCGCCCCTGCCGGTCGATTTTGTGGTCGAAAGCCCGGTGGTAGCCGTTGAGTCTCTCGATCTCCGCGCGCTGAATCAGTTCATTCTGGCTGAGAATAGCCAGCACGACCAATGAGACGGTCCCGATCAAAGCGAGGAAAAGGAAAGGGATACTCAGGCGATACCTGAGGGGCATGTCGCGCATTTTCTTCATGAGAGATAAACCGTTCATCGTCCGGGCTGAGACTTCAAAATCCAACACCTTCCAAGTCTGGATTTCACTTCGCGCTGCAGGGAATCATTCGCTGCTCATCCATACCATGGCTTTCTCCAGCCGCCGCACCACTGTATCCTTTCCAAGCACGTCGATCACCTCGAAAAGTCCCGGACTCACCGTGGACCCCGTCAGGGCAACCCTCACGGGTTGAGCGATCTTGCCCAGTTTGAGGCCAAGCTCTTCCACCAGTTGATGGAATGCAGCTTCCAGGCTCTTCTCATCAAAGCTTTCAAGGTCATTGAGGAGCCGAATCAACCTCTCGAAGGGCTCCTGGAGAGCGTGGGTCAAGAACTTTTTGGCGGCAGCAGGGTCCATGGGAGGCTCGTCGACCAGATAAAACCCCATGCTGTCCGCCATTTCCTTCAGAGTGCGGCATCGCGGCTGAAGAGTCTTCAACGCTTTAGCTAGATAGGCCGGCGGTTTAGGAGGCATGCCCTTTTCGGACAGGAACTCCTCGAGAAGGGGAACCAGTGTTTCGGGATCTCTCTCCTTGATATAGTGGGCATTGAGCCAATCCAGCTTTTCAGGGTTGAACACGCTGGGAGCTTTTCCCACGTGCTGAAGGCTGAAGTGCTGAATAAGTTCTTCCCTGGTGAAGATTTCCTGATCCCCGTGAGACCATCCGAGCCGCACCAGGTAATTCACGAGGGCCTCGGGGAGATACCCCATTTCCTTGTAGGCCATGACTGATGTGGCTCCATGCCGCTTGGACATGCGCGAACGATCCTGCCCCAGAATCATGGGCACATGGGCAAAATGGGGAAGAGGGGCTCTCAGAGCTTCATAAAGCAATATCTGGCGTGGCGTATTGTTTACATGATCGTCTCCGCGGATCACGTGGGTGATGTTCATGGTGATGTCGTCGACGACCACGGCGAAATTGTACGTGGGGACGCCGTCACTCCGCTCCAGCACCAGATCGTCCAATTCGGAATTCTCGAAAAAGATCGTCCCCTTGACGATATCGTTCAGGACGGTTGCTCCTCGATCCGGGCACCGGAACCTTATCACCCGGTTCGGGCCGGGACCAAGTCCCCGGTCTCTGCAGCGGCCATCGTACTTGGGTTTGAGCCCCGCAGCCATGGAGGCGCGCCTGCGCTCGTCCAACTCCTCCGGAGTGCATTCGCAGTAGTACGCATGCCCCGTGTCCAGCAGCCTTTGGAGATACTCGCGGTAGGTGTCGAAACGCTGGGTCTGAAAGTGAGGTCCCTCATCCCATTCCAATTTGAGCCACTCCATCGCATCCAGAATGGCCTTCACTGATTCATCTGTGGAGCGGGCCTGATCGGTGTCTTCGATGCGAAGGATGAACTTGCCTCCATGGTGTCTCGCAAAAAGCCAATTGAAGAGGGCGGTGCGTGCTCCTCCTATATGGAGATAGCCGGTAGGACTCGGCGGAAAACGCGTCACGACAGCTTGATTCATTCAGACTCTCCTCGATAATCACTCGGGGTTTGGTAACCGCACACGGTACGGACTGAAGCAGGCGTCTCATTCCTTGGTGAGCCGGGGATCAGTTGGCGGCGCGAGTCGTCATTCCATAGGGGATCTTTTGGACTCGCCTTCTGTATCCTATTTATTTTACTGAAGTTTGTCGGCAAAAAAACCAATGTTACCTCTAACACACTCGTTGTCCAAACTCAAGTTGCTCTGATGGATGATAAATGGATGCCTTCATCGGGCAGGCCGTTCAGACAACCTTTCAGACATCGCTTGCCCAATGGTCAGTATTCTGGCAAAATGAACGGCTGATCCGACTTCTGATACCAGGACGGATCCATCCATCAATCGCGGGCATCGGTATGGACGTGAAAGGACTCCGAATGAGAATCTTGAGAATGTTATGCGCCATGACGATTCTTTTCAGCTTGGCCTCAGGATGTGGGAGAACGCGCGACGAAGCTCCTGTTCAGCCGGCCCCCGCCATGAGGCAGGATGTGAGGGTCCGCGTGGTGGACGTTTCGAACAAGACGGGCGAGCTTTTTGACGTGGACGCCATTGGAATGCTCTGGAACGGGATTGAAGAGTCACTTCGCAATAAAGGACTGCTGTGGACGGGAGATGCAGGAATTCCCGTCATGACCCTAAATGCTGAAATT
>CAZEOY010000372.1:0-4407 GCA_964513835.1 uncultured Syntrophobacteraceae bacterium | reverse complement strand
TCTCGTTCCTGGAAGACGAGATGATCGAGCAGGACCCCCGCAACGCGGCGCTGGGGCTCACGGGCCGCAGCACCTCCGAAGCCCTCGCCAGGCTGCGGGCCAAAGGCGTCACCTGGGTGGGCGTCATCCCCCTCATGGTGAGCAACTGTTCGGGGCACCTGGAAGAGATCCGCTGGCTCATGGGGCAGTCCGTTGAAGCCTTGACGTCGGAATGGCAGGGAACGCTGGCCACGGGTGCTGCCGAATCGAGCTTCGGGGGCATCCTTTCTGAAAAGGCGGGGAGTCTCAGCGGGGAATTCGCCATCGAAGGATTTGACCCGGACGTGCCCGAGATGGAGGGCGGAGTCGGCGGCACGGTGGATGCCCAGGGGAACATTGCCCTTGAAGGAACCTTCGAGGGGTATTCGGCGGACAGGAGCATCCTGTGCGAGATGACCCTCACCACCATGACCGGAGCCAGAAATCCCGACGACACCCTGGCCGGCACCTACACGGGCACCTGGGTGAAGAAGCAGAAGAGCGGCAATGGCTGGCTTGAGACGGGCAGCGGAAACCTATCGGGGAACTGGAGCCTGGCCAGAAATGAAGCGGGCAAGCCCGACCTCACCGGGCTCGAGATCTTCTTCGGCAGCGCCATCGAGAGCCACCCCCTGATGCGGCAGATCATCGAAGCCAGGACCCGGGAGCTGACGTCCGGCAAACCGGTGGAGAACATGGGGCTGGTTCTGGGGATGCACGGGGCCGACCTGGAGTGCTGCAGCAGCTCATGGCATGAGATGGGCGACGCCATTCTCGAATCCGTTTCGGCCGCCATGCCATTCGCCACGACTCAAGCGGCCTTCATGGAGGAGGTGGGCACCGCCGTGAACGTCGCCATTAGTGACCACGGCGCGGGCAACGCAACTCTCACCCTCCACATGATCGCCCCCGGCTCCCTTTCCCGGTCCATGCCTTTCACCATCGGATGGCCAGGCGTGCAGCCGAATGTGCACTACCTTTACAACCAGAAGACCCTCCTGGCCTACAAGAACCAGGAGCTCTTGAATCTGCCCGCCCCTCCCTTCAGCCGCTTCCCGTCCTTAACGGCGGATGACCTCGGCAAGCTCGAACTGGATGAGACTTCAGACCTTTTCGTGGACTGGATGGCTCAGCACTCGTGCGAGCTCGTCTCGAGCTACCCCGTAGGAGACAGCTGGCACGGCGAGAAGGGTCCCGACAATATGCTCGAGATGACCAAAAATGTGTATGTGTTCAGGACGAACGAAGGCAACACCGTCAAAATGAGGGTTTTCACGTCCGGCAACGGCATGGTCTCCCTGGAGTACGCCGGCCAGATCAGGCGGTAGCGTCGGCCCCGGTGCTTCCATGGTGCACCTTTAAGGTATGTATCTGAAATGCATTGACACCACAAACCACGTGTGCTAGCCATCATGGCCACATTCAAATCGAGCTGTCAGGTGCTCAAGAGCTTAATAGGGAATCCCGTGTGATTCGGGAGCGGTCCCGCCGCTGTAAACGGGGACGAAATCCGGTCAAGCCACTGTTTCGTACTAACGAGACGGGAAGGTTCGGAGAGTAGAGCGATCCGTGAGCCAGAAGACCTGCCTGATGCAGCTGAGAGACATCGGCACGTGGAAATGCCGGTGAGCCCGTTGAGGGGATAAGTGAATCAGGGTGCCAACCTCAGAGCCGAAAGGTTCTGAGGTTTTTTTTTGCCCTTTCGGAGAGTGGACGCGCACACCCTTCAACATGCCCCGGGAGGGCAAAAGGAGGTCTGGCAATGAAGCCCAGGTTGTTTCCGTTTGATGTCTGTTTCTCTTCAACAATTCGGTGTTCGCGCTGCCCAGGCCCTATGAGTGGCCGGCTCCAATGAAAGGGCGACCGGTGACGATCCACATGGCCTCACTCCTTGCATCGGCGCTGCTCCTTCTGGCTGCCTCCCCGGTTCCGTCCTCGGCCGGAAAAGTCGAGGAGCCGGCTGTGATGGATGCCATTGTGGTAACGGCTCAAAGGCCTGAAAGGAGCCAGGAGACCGGCGGTGTCAACCTCGAGGCGACGCCTTCTTTCTACTCCGTGATCACCAGGGAGGAATTCGAGGGAAAAGTCGAGAGCCTCGCCGAGGTCATCGAGAAAGAGGCAGGTGTCCAGGTGCGGCAGGCGGGCGGGCTGGGCAGTTTTTCGACGGTTTCCCTCAGGGGCTCCACAAGTGACCAGGTCCTGGTGTTCCTGGACGGCATTCTCCTGAACGATGCATCTGGAGGCGGGGTCGACCTCGGCACCATTTCCCTCTCGGATGTGGAGTCCATCGAGATATTCAGAGGCGCGACTCCAGCCAGTTTCGGCCGGTCCTCCATTGGAGGTGTGGTCAATATCCGGACACTGCGCTCCCGGAAGGGATTGCACGGCAGCCTGAGCGCCGGGTATGGCTCATTTGCCACGTGGAATCTCGCCGGATTTCTCAATCACAAGCCGGGTAAGTGGGACTACCTCATTTCGGCCGATTACCTGGAAAGCGCCAATGATTTCAAGTTTCTGAACGACAAGGGGACTGCCTGGAACCGCGGCGACGACGAATTGGAGAGACGCCACAACGCCCAATTCCATGAAAACAACATCATGGGCAAAGCAGGGTGCGACTTGACGGAAGACGTAAGGGTCGATTTCATGGACCAGTGGTTTTCCAAGAAGCAGGGCCTGCCCACCTGGAACAATAGCGAAATGGCCAAGACGAGCTTCGCGACGGACAGAAACATTGCCACCGTCAAGCTCACGGCCAACGATATCGGTCCATACCACCTCAATACCAGCACCTTTCTGGACTACACGCACAAAGTAGAGGAATACGACGACTCGGAAGGACAGGTCGGTCTCGGGCGACAGCGCAATCGCTACACAACGGACCGTTTCGGCGGACACAGCATCATCGAGTGGCATACCGCCTGGAACACCCTGACATTCATGCTGGATGTTCAAAGGGAGACCTATGCTCCGGAGGACCTGCTCAACCCCGACAACCAGATCAACGAAAGCTCCCGGGACACCCTCTCCGCAGGTCTGCAGGACAGTCTCCATTTGTTTGAGGAAAGACTGGTCGTCACTCCCGCCGTCCGCTACACGCATATCCACGACGAACGCAGAAGCGCCGTCGACATGTGGGGAAGGACCCAGCCGGGCTCGACCGAAAACGACGGTTCCTGGAACCCTCAACTGGGCGTCCGCTGTCGAGTCCTGGAGGGACTGATCCTGAAGTCGAACATCGGGCAATATGTGCGTGAGCCCTCGTTTTTCGAGCTCTTTGGGGATCGAGGGTTTTTCATAGGAAATGCCAACCTGAAGCCGGAGAAGGGCACCAACTTCGACGTGGGCCTTGAAGCCCGATGGTCCGGCCCCAACGAATGGCTGAAGGGTGTAACCTTCAACACCGCCTATTTCCACAACTCGGTCGACGACCTGATCACCCGCGTCTACGACGCCAGGGGCATTGGCAGGTCGGTGAACATCTCCAGCTCGCTCATCACGGGGGTGGAAGCATCGGTCAAGATCGACCTGTTGAAGTATTTCCGACTCATCGGCAATGCCACGTGGCAGGACCCGGTCCAGGAAAACGAGATCAAGGCGTTTGACGGCAAGACCCTGCCGGGACGGTTCCAGGAATCTTACCTGGCAAGGGTGGAGGCCATTTATGGGTGGGCCAAACTGTACGCGGAGGTTTTGACCGAGAACGGTCTGTTCTACGACGCCGCAAACCTGCTGCCCGCGGAGGACAAAATGGAGATCAACCTCGGCCTGTCCCTCCTGCTCCGTTCCTTTACCGTCACCCTCGAAGCCAAGAATGTTACGGATGAGCAATACGAGGATTTCAACGGCTACCCGATGCCCGGGAGGTCGGCCTATGCAACGGTGCAGGTCAAGTTCTAGTTGGCTGGTGGACCATGGTTTGTTTGCTGCTTTTCAAGAAAGGAGTGTCACGATGCACAGGAAGAAAGTGATGGGAATCATGCTGGGAGTGGCGGTTCTGTTGATGGGTGGTCTTCTTGTCGGCGAGGGAGGCGCTGGAACCCCGCCGGATCTCACGCCGGGGCGTTACGTGTGTTTGACGGTCGAAGACACCGGGTGTGGCATGAGCGCCGAAGTTCAGGCGAGAATGTTCGAACCGTTCTTTTCCACGAAATCACTGGGGCGCGGCTTGGGGTTGGCCGCCGTCTATGGAATCGTCAAGAACCACGGCGGTCACCTGTCCATCGTGAGCCAGCAAGGCCAGGGCACCAGCGTGCAAATTTATCTCCCGGCCACCGAGGTTGTGGCCAAGAAACCTCCTCAGCCTGAGATCGCTATTCCCACCGGATCGGAAACCATCCTCGTCATTGACGACGATGAGATGGTATTGTCCGTCACGCGACAGCTTTT
>CAZEOY010000371.1:1528-4415 GCA_964513835.1 uncultured Syntrophobacteraceae bacterium | reverse complement strand
CTGTGACGCCGTGGTGCCTGCCATCGGCCAAGAACCGGATGTTCAGTGTGTAGCCGAAACCGGGATCGGCATTGCGCGCCGCAGTACGCTGCTTGTCCACCCGCGCACTCACCGGACGTCGGTCCCCGACGTTTTTGCGGCGGGAGATGCCGTGAGCGGTCCGGCCACAGTCATCGACGCCATTGCCGGCGGCCACCAGGCTGCCGAAGCGGTCCATCGCTTCCTTTGCGGAGAGGACCTGGCCGAGGAGCAAGAAACGGCCGCAGCCGATGCATCCAAAGCCCAGGACTGGAATCCCATCCCCGAGGAAACGGTCCGGGCTGCACGGGCCGTATTGAAGCACATGACCGTCCAGGACCGTGTCGGCTCATTCGAGGAGGTATCCCTCGGCCTTCAGGACGGCGACGGCCGGGATGAGGCCGCACGATGCCTGAACTGCGGAGCCTGCTCCGAGTGCATGGAATGCGTGCGAACGTGCGAGCGCCAGGCCATCGACCATTCCATGGAGGAAGAGGTGCTCGAGCTCAAGGTCGGCTCCATCGTATTGGCCACGGGCTTCGACATCATGGATCCTTCTCCTCTCAAGCAGTACGGCTATGGCCGCTATCCCGAGGTTTACACGGGACTCGAGTTCGAACGGCTCAACAACGCCGTCGGCCCCACGGGCGGCCAGATCGTCATGAAGAACGGGGAGCGGCCGAGGAGCGTCGGCATCATCCATTGCGTGGGCAGCCGCGACGTCAACTATCACGAGTACTGCTCGCGCGTCTGCTGCATGTACGCTCTGAAATACGGTCATCTCATCAAGGAAAAGGCCGGGCATGACACCGAGATTTACAACTTTTACATTGATATGCGCTGTTTCGGAAAGGGCTACGAGGAGTTCTACCGAAGGCTGCAGGATGAGGGCATCACCTTCGTCCGCGGCAGGCCCGGCGAGATCACCGACCAGGCCATCCGGCCATCCGAGGAAGGGAAGCTCATTATCGTGGGCGAGGACACCCTCCTCCAGCGGCGACTGCGCATTCCCGTGGACATGGTCATTCTGTGCACGGCCATGGAGGCACGGAAAGATGCGTCGGAAACGGCCCGGATCTTCGGCATCAACCAGGGCGGAGACGGGTTCTTCCTCGAGGAGCATCCGAAGCTCGGCCCCATGTCCACGGCCACCGACGGCATCTTCCTGGCGGGAACGTGCCAGGGCCCCAAAGACATCCCCGACGCCGTGTCCCACGCTGCGGGAGCCGCCTGCCAGGCCCTGTCGCTGGCCACAGCGGGCAGGGTGGAGATTTCCCCCACCATCTCCTGGATCGATCCGGATGTGTGCGCCGGCTGCCAGACCTGTATCAATCTCTGCGCCTACAGCGCCATCGAATTTGACGAAAGACGCCGGGTTTCCGTGGTGAACGAAGCCCTGTGCAAGGGTTGCGGAAGCTGCGCCGGGTTCTGCCCCAGCGGCGCCGCCCGCGTCAAGCATTTCACGGCCAGACAGATCTTTGCGGAGATCGAGGCTTTAGTGTGTGAGATGTAATTTCGAGTTTCTGGTTTCGGGTTGGATTCACCTGTGTATTTGAACTGTTGGTGGCTATGAGAACATTTCAGAGCTTTGAGGAGATAGAAGCCTGGCAGAAGGCTCGAACCCTCACAAGAGAAGTATATGTGGCTACAAGCGAAGGCGCTTTTTCCAGGGACTTCGGATTGAGAGATCAGATCAGAAGGGCAGCAGTATCGATCATGTCGAATATCGCAGAGGGATACGAGCGAAGCGGGACTGGGGAATTTGTTCATTTTCTGTCGATGGCCAAAGGCTCGACAGGCGAGGTTAGAAGTCAGCTTTATGTTGCCTTGGATTAAGGTTTGATAAGCCAGTCAGTTTTTGATCAGCTGACCGGCCTGGCTATCGAGAGCGGCCGACTCATCGGCGGGCTGATGAACTATTTGAAGCATTCCAAAATTAAGGGAACCAAATACAAGCAGAACTGAAGGCCCAGGAAGACAAGCCTTGGGCGACGAGCCCCGCAGCTCAGCCTGCAGCTGATTGTGGAATTGACCGCCGGAGCTGCGGTTTAGCAACTCGAAACCCGAAACTCTCCGAGGAGTGAATAGATGCAGAACTTCGAGCCAACCATCATCGCGTTTGTCTGTAACTGGTGCACCTACACGGCGGCGGATCTTGCGGGCACATCCCGGCTGCTTCAACCTCCCAACGTCCGGATGATCCGGATGATGTGCACGGGCATGGTGGATCCCAAGTACATCATCAAGGCGCTCCTGCAGGGGGCCGATGCCGTGCTCGTCAGCGGTTGTCATCCGGGGGACTGTCACTACATCAACGGCAACATGAAGGCCCGGCGCCGCATCAAGCTTCTGAAAGAAATCCTGCCCCGCTTCGGGTTCGACGAAAGGCGGCTCAAGATGACCTGGATCGGCGCCAGTGAAGGGATCGATTTCGCCGAGACCATGCGCTCCCTGGTTCAGGAAATCAAGGCTCTTGGGCCCAACGAAGTGCGCCAGCAGCTGGTGATCTAGTACGACAAAGAGATTTCGAAGCCCCCTCTCCCCCGTTTCGGGGGAGAGGGGGGGTGAGGGGCTTGCAGAGGCGATCTTCCCTCACTCTGACCCTCTCCCTCAGGGAGAGGGAACAACTGCGAGCCTGCATATCCACAGGAACCTTCAAGATCTCCAATGCATGAAGAGAAATGAGACCAATGTCTCTTCACAACTCGAAACTCGAAACCCGGAACTCGAAACTCAGAACCCCTTTCATTTCATGGGCTACGGAGAGATGAATCATGGCGAAGACAGCCAGAATCGAGGTGAGTGATCGGAATCCCGTCGCGTCGCTGCAGGGTTTTCTCAAACAGCTGTTGGAGCAGACCGCTATCAG
>CAZEOY010000371.1:0-1518 GCA_964513835.1 uncultured Syntrophobacteraceae bacterium | reverse complement strand
GCACCTCCCGGTGAACGGGGCGGTCATGCCGGCCCTGGTCACGGACCCGGACCGGCTCGAAGGAGCCGATCCCCTGGCTCCGGTCTTTCCCATCAATGCCTCGAAGGTTCTATCCAAGCTGACGCGCAAACCCGTCGGCGAGAAGATCGCCGCGGTCATGCGACCCTGTGAGATTCGAGCCTTCGTCGAGCTGGTCAAGCTCAAACAGGGAAGTCTGGACGATGTGACGCTCATCGGAGTGGACTGTTACGGCGCGTACGGGAATGTCGATTATCGCCGCTTTGCGGGCTTGAGCGCTCCCGGGCCCACCCTCGCGTTTTACGAGAACCTGACCTCCGGCAGGGGAACGGCGCTGGACGATTTCGACCTATCCCCGGCGTGCAAAGCCTGTGAGCATCCCATCCCGGAGAGCGCGGACCTCATCATCGGGCTCATGGGAATCGATTTCAACACCGCTCTCCTGGTCCAGGCGCAGACGGACAAGGGCGAGGAGATTCTTGATCTCCTGGGACTGCCGACGTTCGATGAGACTCCATCACGGCAGAAGGCCATCTCCGACCTCGTCGCCGAGCGTACGTCGTACCGGGACGCCATGTTCCAACGAACGAGCGCTGCCACGGCGGACCTCGAGCGGCTCATGAGCTACCTCGGCAATTGCGTCAACTGCTACAACTGCCGGGTGGCCTGCCCGGTGTGCTACTGCAAGGAGTGCGTGTTCGTGACCGATGTGTTCGACCACGAGCCCTCTCAGTACCTCCGCTGGGCGAAGCAGAAAGGCATGGTCAAGCTGCCGACCGACACGGTCTTCTTTCACATCACGCGCCTGGCACACATGAGCACGGCCTGCATCGGCTGCGGCCAGTGCTCCAACGCCTGCCCCAACGAAGTCCCGGTCATGGAGCTTTTCCGGACCATCGCCCACGCCACCCAGAAGGCCTTCGACTACGAGGCGGGCCGCAGCGTGGAGGATGAGCCTCCGCTCTCCACCTTCCGGGAGAAGGAGTTCTCCGAGGTCACGGGAGGGAAGGACTGAAAATGAAAAAGATCGGTTCAGCTTTAGTGGTCGGCGCCGGGATCAGCGGCATACGGTCTGCCCTCGACCTGGCGGAGACAGGCTACCGGGTGACCCTGATCGATCGGGCTCCCAATATCGGAGGCACGCTTCGGCAGCTGGACTACCAGTTCCCCACCGATCATTGCGGCATGTGCAAGATGCTGCCGCTGACAGAGAGGGATCAGGCCTCGCAGTTCTGTCTGCGCAAGGGGCTCTTCCACGACAACATTGAGATCCTGCTCTCGACGGAGCTGGTGGAGATGGAGGGCGACCCCGGTAAGTACAAGGTCAAGCTCCGCCAGAAGCCCACTTATGTGGACCCCGAGCGGTGCATCGGCTGCGGCGAGTGCTCGCGTGTCTGTCCCGTGGAGGTCCCGGACGAGTTCAACGCCGGGCTCACCATGCGCAAGGCGGTCTACCTGCCGGTGCCGCACAACATCCCCAACCACTATGTTGTGGACGTC
>CAZEOY010000370.1:0-4424 GCA_964513835.1 uncultured Syntrophobacteraceae bacterium | reverse complement strand
ATCTATTGAATGTGTTTTCAGGGGGGTGTCAGTTGGATTCGGTAAAGAAACGCAGAAGCACCCGGGAAGTCCGGGTGGGAAGCGTCAAGATAGGTGGCGGCAATCCCGTTGTGGTCCAGTCCATGACCAATACCGACACCCGGGACGCGCAGGCCACCATTGCTCAGATTCACCGGCTCGAAGAGGTCGGGTGCGAGATGGTAAGGGTGGCGGTCCCCGACCAGGTAGCGGTGGATCAGCTGGCTTCGATCCGGCAGTCCATCCATATTCCGCTCATTGCAGACATTCATTTCGACTATCGACTGGCGCTGGGAGCTCTCAGAGCCGGTGTGGACGGATTGCGTCTGAATCCGGGCAACATCGGAGGACCGGATAAGGTCGGCAAGGTGGTGGAGGAGGCCAGGGATCGGCGCGTTCCCATCCGGATTGGGGTGAACAGCGGGTCTCTCGAAAAGGACCTGCTCGATGCTCATGGCCACCCGACACCGGAAGCCATGGTCGAGAGCGCTCTGAGGCACATCCGACTCCTGGAAGACCACGACTTTGACCTGATCAAGGTTTCGCTCAAGTCCTCGGACGTTTTGCACACCATCGCTTCCTACCGGCTGCTGTCTGAGCGGACGGATTACCCCCTTCATCTGGGGGTCACCGAGGCGGGGACCCCCCGCGAAGGAACCATCAAATCTTCCCTTGGGATCGGCATTCTCCTGTTTGAGGGAATCGGCGACACCATCCGCGTCTCCCTGACCAGCCAGCCTGAGGAGGAGATCCCCGTTGCCTATGGGATTTTGCGTGCCCTGAGGCTGCGGTCGAGGGGCGTCGAGATGGTGAGCTGCCCGACCTGTGGAAGGACGGAGCTGGATCTGATTCCGCTGGTTGAAGAGGCCGAGCGCCTGTTGCGCCCCATCCGCACGCCCATCAAGGTGGCCATCATGGGATGCGTGGTGAATGGCCCCGGGGAGGCCCGGGAGGCAGACGTCGGTATTGCCGGAGGTCGGGGGAAGGGTCTGCTCTTCAAGAAAGGGGAGCGGGTCGAGACCTTGAAGGAGTCGGAGCTTCTGGGGCGCCTGCTGGACGAAGTGGAGCGGATGACGGGGGAGAAGATCCCTCACCGACCGGGGCTGGAGCCGTGAGATTCTTTGAGATCGTCGATCAGATTTTGAACTACTACCCGCGGGCGGACATTTCCTTTCTCGAGAAGGCTTACGTGTTTGCGGCCAAAATCCATAAAGGCCAGACCCGTTTGGGCGGAGAGCCGTATTTGAGCCACCCCCTCGGAGTGGCCGGCATCCTGGCTGGGATGCGCCTCGATGAAGGCAGCCTCGCAGCGGCGCTGCTGCATGACACGCTGGAGGAGCAGCGCGCAGCAGAGGAGGAACTGATTGCTCAGTTCGGAAATGACATCACGGATATCGTAAAAGGCGTCACCAAGCTCACTCAGCTCGACTTCAGCAACCGCAAGGAGCGCCAGGCCGAATACATGCGCAAGATGGTCCTGGCCATGTCCCACGACATCCGGGTCGTGCTGGTGAAGCTTGCGGACCGGCTTCACGACATGCGGTGGCACCAAATCCACGGACTCAAGGCCCGGCAGGTCCTGGCCCAGGAAACCCTCGACATTTACGCTCCTTTGGCAGCTCGTCTCGGCATCGACTGGATGAAGCAGGAGCTCGAGGATCTGGCTTTCCAATGTCTGAATCCCGAGGCCCATGCGGAAATTGTGGAGGGATTGGCCAAAACCGAGGAGGACCGCCGGGTATACATCAACGAGGTTCTGGAAATTTTGGAGGCCAATCTGAAAGAGCAGTCCATCAACGGACGGGTGCTGGGGCGACCCAAGCACATTCACAGCATACATCTCAAGATGATGCGCCAGCAGATCGATCTGAAAAAGGTTTATGACCTCACGGCATTCCGCATCATCGTGGACTCCATCAAGGCGTGCTATGAAGCTCTGGGAATGGTGCACACACTGTGGGAGCCTGTGCCCGGGCGCTATAAGGACTATATCGCCAAACCCAAATCCAATATGTACCAGTCGCTGCACACGACGGTGATCGGCCCCCGAGGCGAGAAAATGGAGGTTCAGATCCGAACGGAGGAGATGAACCGCATTGCACGGGAAGGCATCGCCGCCCACTGGCTCTACAAGGAAGGGCGGCCTCCCGCCAAGAAGACCGAAGAAGAGACTCAGCGTTTCTCATGGCTGCGGGAGCTCCTCGAGTTCAACAAGGAGTGGCGGGACCCCAAGACCATCTTCGACAGCATGAAGATGGACCTCTACCCGGATGAAATCTATGTGTTCACACCCCAGGGCGAAGTAAAGGCGCTTCCTCGGGGATCGACTCCCGTGGATTTCGCCTATGATGTTCACACCGAAGTGGGGCATCGATGCGTGGGAGCGCGCGTCAACGGGAAGCTGGTACCCCTGCGGCACGAGCTGGCGAACGGAGACACCATTGAAATCCTCACGGCCAGTCAACATCGGCCCAGCAAGGACTGGCTCAAGTTCGTCAAATCTTCCAAAGCCCTGAGCCGCATTCGACACTGGTATAAAAACGAGGAACGTGAGCGATCCATTTCCGAGGGGCGCGAGATCTGCGAGCGGGAGTTCAGAAAAAAGGGGCTCAATTTCCATCATTACGTGAGCTCCCCTGAGCTGCTGGATGTGGCGCGGAGCTTTACGGTCAAGAGCATAGACGATCTTCTGGCCAGCATCGGGTACAAGAAGATTTCTCCTATCCAGGTGATTGGCCGCCTTCCCCTTCCCTCCAGTGAAGCCGAAGCTCCACGGGAAGAGACCCTCACGGTGGAAAAGCGAAAGAGCCGCTCTAAGGGGGAGGGCATTGCGGTTTTGGGCGCATCGGACCTTTTGGTGCGGATGGCCAGGTGTTGCCACCCGGTTCCGGGTGAGCCCATCGTGGGCTACATCACGAGGGGCAAGGGTATCACGGTTCATCGACAGACTTGCTCCAATCTCGGCCGTGGAGACATGGAGCGCAAGATCGATGTGCAGTGGGATACGGGAGAAGGTCAGGTTTATGCCGTGGACATCAAGGTAGTTTACGAGGGCGACCGTGGGGTCCTGGCCAATCTGAACGGAGTCCTTGGACAGCTGGATGTCAATGTCGTGGATCTGCACATGGATTCTTCCCCCAAAGATGAGGTTCATGCCTGCCGGCTGCGCATCGAGGTGAAAGATACCAAACACCTTCAAAGGGTGGTGACGGCTCTGCGCCGTGAGCGGGGGATCTACCGCGTCCAGCGCATCGGATGATCGATCGACGGACCAGGGTTTTCTCGGCAAGCATTTTGGTGGTTCAGAGTCGCAAAATTGTTTATAATTAATTAATATAACATCATAAATCTTTTCAGTCCCCGCTTGACGATTGCCTGCCCTGGATCTGCCCGGGGAGCGCCGGGTGAGATCCCTTGGTAGTTCGCGCTCGCAACAGGCCATAAAAATGATTGTTTTTGCGGCTTGAGCACTATAATATGTTTGACAAGTCGACCAACTTCTGAAATCAGATGAATGGAAGCTGTAGCTTCAATTCGGCTCATTCTCAACTGCAATGCGCGAGTTGCTGATCCAGGCTGCTGAACAGTGAACCGATGGCGGTCGGAAGACCCCGTGAGCTGGGCAGGGCTTCCACTATCGGTTTTTCCTCATATTCAAGGTTGAAAGCAGAACTCATCAACATAATGAGTGAATTGGATCCGATTGTTCCTTCAGGGGCTGCTAGAGGAACGGAAAGGAGGGGAAAGGGCAGGAGAGAGAAACTGGCTCGATTGCTTTTCTCGGGGATTTCTTTGAACACATAGAGGAGGAGAGAGTATGACTAAGGCAGATTTGGTATCGAAGATCGCTGGGGATGGCGGCATCACGAAGGCTCAGGCAGAGAAGGCGGTGGACGGATTTGTGGCGGCGGTGACGGATGCGCTTTCTTCGGGTGACAAGGTTACGCTGGTTGGCTTCGGTACATTCAGCGTCGGATCGCGCACGGCGCGTGAAGGCCGCAATCCTCGAACGGGCGAGAAGATAACCATTCCGGCCTCGAAGGTCGTCAAGTTCAAACCTGGAAAGAGTCTCAGTGACAAGGTAAAATAGCTGCCCCTCACGGAGGGGGGAGGTTGCAGCCTCCCCCCTTCAGTTTTTAGTGCTCGCCTCCTCGAAGGTGCCCTCCGTTTCTTCATGGCAATGTTCTTCTGTAAGATATCATTGAAGTTTAAGCGAGTTTCTCAATTGAGGCACCCGTCGTCCTGTCGCATTCGCCGACGAATGATCGGGATGAGGTGAGGTGTCCCGTGGACGAGAATCCCTGCATGGGTTTCGAGGGGATGGGATTGTTGACTTTTATTCTATGGGGGCTTAGTACTACAACGAGACATCAGGGACACATGGCGAGTCACCCAAAGAGTCCAGT
>CAZEOY010000369.1:0-4424 GCA_964513835.1 uncultured Syntrophobacteraceae bacterium | reverse complement strand
AGCGACATGTCCGCCATTCCTGAGGTGAAATGACTGTGCAGATGAATGGGGGCTTTGACGGTTTCCTTGAGGGCCTTGATCAGCACGAAAGCGTCGTAGGGAGCGATGAGACCTGCCATATCTTTGATGCAGATGGTGTCGGCTCCCATGTCCTCGAGATCTTTGGCTTTCTGAAGATAGTAATCCAGATTGTAGACGGCCCCGCCCATGCGGCTTTCGGTCAGGGAGTAGCAAATGGCGCCCTGGAAATGCCTGCCGCGCTCCTTGATGATCTTGACGGCGGTTTCGAAATTGCGGAAGTCATTCAAGGCATCGAAAACACGAAAAATATCCATGCCGTTTTCGCATGCCCGGTCCACAAAGGCTTCGGCAACATCATCGGGGTAGTTGCGGTAACCCACCAGGTTTTGTCCGCGGAGCAGCATGGAGAAGGGGGTCTTCTTGATGTATTTCTTGAGGGTGCGGATCCGCTCCCAAGGATCTTCCCCGAGGAAGCGATGCATGGTGTCAAAAGTCGCTCCCCCCCAGACTTCCATGGAATAATATCCCACCTGATCCATATCTTCGGCGATGGGAATGAAATCTTCGGTTCGGCCGCGGGTGGCGAAAAGCGATTGGTGGCCATCCCGAAAGGTCAAGTCCTGGACTTTTACCGGATTGTCAGACGCGATCGGTGAATCGTCAAGAAGTCCTGCGAGCAGTTCGCCGTGTTGCCTCTTCTCCATCCTCATTCTCCTTTTGAAACCATCACGTAACCGGGCACCAGCCTGAAGTGTCCCGTGATTCCGAATCAGATGTCGAGAGAAACCGTCAACGCACCAGCCGCATCTGCCAGAGTCGTCTCATATCCATGGCGGATTGGCGTCCGCTGATTGCCCACGGACTGATAGACGGCCGAGGTGCTTCCACGGGTCTCGAGGCTTGCTCGACAACCGATGCCGGTTGTTCGGCCATCATGTAAAGCTGCACAGCTGTCGTGATGGCTGCCACGACGTTCTTCTTCAGTTCCATATGGGAGATCCTCTCTTTCAGGCGGCAGATTCGATGGGAACTTCGCCGTCAGGCAGCACGGCGTGTCTTCTTTTTGAGATTGCTGATTCGGCGCCGAAGCGCATCCGCCAGCTTGCTGTTTCCCGACTCCTTCGCCTGGTCTCTCCTATCTTTGAGCTCTTGGATCTTGAGCTTCAGCGCCCGGACATCAGCGGTCGTCTTGCGCGTCTTCTCGACCACGATTCCCTTGGCCTTCCGAATGGCCTCGATGAGCTCATTCTTGTTCATGGCATGGACACCGGAAATGCCCTCCAGGGTCAATGCCATCTCCCGAAGCTCCTTGGCGGTCATTGCCTCGAGGGATTTCTCCTTCTTTTCCTTGTCTTCCTTCTTACCCATTCTTTGGCTCCTTATTCCGTTGCTCTTGGAATTGCTCGGCGATCTGGATAAACGGTTTAAACAGGTCTATGGGAATCGGGAACAGAGTGGTCGAGTTGTTCTCGGTCGCGATCTCCCTCAAGGTTTGCAGATAGCGCAACTGCATGGCAGCAGGCTGCGCCTGGAGGATCTCGGCTGCTTGGGCAAGACGAGCGGAAGCCTGGAACTCACCTTCCGCAGCAATGACCTTGGCACGGCGCTCACGCTCGGCTTCTGCCTGCTTGGCCATGGCCCGCTGCATCTCGATGGGCAGATCGATCTGCTTGAGCTCCACGACCGTGACCTTGATGCCCCAGGGTTCAGTGTGGCGATCGAGGATTTCCTGGATGTGGGCGTTGATCTTGTCACGCTCAGCCAGCAGATCGTCCATCTCCGCCTGCCCGCACACACTTCGCAAAGTCGTCTGCGAGAGCTGGCTGGTGGCGTAAAGAAAGTTCTCGACGGACACGATGGCCTTGACCGGGTCCGTCACGCGGAAGTAGATGACCGCGCTCACCTTGACCGACACATTGTCGCGGGTGATGACATCCTGGGATGGAACATCCTGTGCCACCAGTCTGAGGCTCACCTTCTGCATCCGATCGATAAGCGGTATCAGAATGATCAGGCCCGGACCCTTGGCCTTGATGACCCTTCCCAACCGAAAGATCACGCCTCTTTCGTATTCGTTGAGGATTCTGATGGCGTTGGCGAGGAAGAGAACAACCATTATGATGATGAGCGGAAGTCCATAGAAACCTGTCATTTTTCCCTCCTCAATTGCGTTCCCGATTGGAAAAATCCGATCATAAATCGAATTTATCTAGCATCGATCTTCTTCACTTTCAACTTCAAACTGTCCACTGACACGACCTCCACTTTCTGGCCGGCCGCAATGGGCTCATCCGCCACAGCGTTCCAGAGCTCCCCGAGGATGAAGACCTTTCCCTCCGGAGCCAGATCCTTGGTGACTTCTCCCACCATTCCGATCAGCATCTCCGTTCCCGTTTGAGGTTTGCTGCGCTGAGCCCGCACTGCCAACGAAGTCACTGCGGCGAAGAATCCGGAAATGGCCAGAACGGTCGGAATGAGTAAGGAATAAGCAATGCGCGTGGAATAACCCGGTACGCGAAAGAGCATCAGGGAGCCCAGAAACAGTGACACCGCTCCCGCTATGCTCAACATTCCGTATGAGACCACCTTGATTTCCAGGATGAAGAAGATGACCGCCAGCAGAATGAGCAGAACCCCTGCGAAATTGACAGGGAGGGTTTGGAGGGCATAGAGGGCCATGATGAGCGAAATTCCACCGATGACTCCCGGCAGAATGGCGCCGGGTTGTGAAAGCTCGAAGTAGAGACCGGCCAGGCCGATCATGAGCAGAATATAGGCGATATTCGGGTTACTGATGGCCCTGAGGACTTTGTGCTGCCATCCCGGATCAATGGTGCGCTGCTCCACCCCCTTGGTCTTGAGAGTCCTGCTGAATCCGGCCCTATGAATCTCCCACCCGTCCAGGCGCTCCATCAGCGCAGGCAGGTCATCGGCCACGAAATCGATGACATTCTGTTCGAAAGCGTCCTCGGCAGTGATCGAAACACTCTTCCGAACGGCTTCGGTAACCCATTCCACGTTTCGACCCCGCTGGCCGGCCACGCTGCGGGCAAAGGCAACCAGGTCATTGACGACCTTCTCGTTCATGGTTTCCGACATGTCCTGGCCGCCTGAAGTTACGGGATGCGCTGCCCCGATGTTCGTTCCGGGCGCCATGACTGCAATGTCCGCCGCAACCGTTATGAATACTCCAGCCGAAGCCGCCTGGGCGCCACGGGGATAAACGTATACGACGACAGGAATGGAGGCGTTCAAGATGGCCTGGACGATTCCCCTCATGGAGGTCACCAACCCTCCGGGGGTGTCCAGCAGAATCACCAGGAATTCGGCGCCCTCCTCGCTCGATCTTTCAAGGGAGTGTTTGATAAAATCCTCGACGCCCGGGTTGATGGTATCCTGAACATGCACCAGATTGATGTGACCGGCCGCCGAGTGCATTGGATACAGCAGCCCCATGGCGGCAAGGAACCCTGTCAGGAGGAAGATAGGGAGGGGAGCTTTCATGTCTCAACCTTCGTGTCGGGAGTGCAATAGAATATGCTCAACCTGGATGAGATCCTGCCAGGTTGCCGCCTTCTGTGCGGGATTCCGGAGGAGGTAGGCAGGATGGTAAGTACAAATCAGTGGAATTCCATGCCAATTCAATGTCTTGCCACGCAGCCTCCCGATGGATGGAACCTTTCCGAGCAATGCCTGTGCCGCACAAAGGCCGAGTGCGCAGATCACCTTGGGATCCATGGCCTCCAGCTGTCGGAAAAGGAAAGGGGAACAACTCTCGATTTCGTCCGCGTTGGGTGTGCGATTGTCCGGCGGGCGGCACTTGACCACATTGCAGATATAAACATCCTCTCTTCTCAACCGGATGGCCTGAATCATCTTATCCAGCAGCTTGCCCGCCCTCCCCACAAAAGGCCGTCCCAGGCGATCCTCCTCAAATCCGGGTCCTTCACCCACGAATACCAGATCGGCTTCCGGCGATCCCTCGCCGAATACCAGATGAGTGCGGCCCGCGTGGAGCCGACAACGGCGGCAGTCTCCCAATTCCTCGCGAATGTCAGCCAAGTCCTTTGCGCGATCCAACGGAAGGGGCTGACGCTCTTCGCGCACCAGGTGAGCTGCAGTCGAGGACGGTGAAGGGCTCTCCCGATGGAAGTCCTGGATGCCGCTCCCATGAACACTGGTCAGGAGCCATCGCAACCGCCTCAGAGCGGCTTTCAATGCAGCACTATCCTTCGCACGTTCGCTGCGCATCTCCATGACCTTGGCTCGGCACAACCTCATGTTCGTGAGTGGCTTCCCTATCCCCTGATTCAAGCAGACCACGCTCGGTGGCCATCAGGTCCACATCAATTCCAGTCGATCCAGGATTCTGGCCGCAACCTCTTCCTTGGAAAGAGTTGGGA
>CAZEOY010000368.1:0-4434 GCA_964513835.1 uncultured Syntrophobacteraceae bacterium | reverse complement strand
ACTTCCGAGGTGAATCCCACGATCCGGTAGTTGCTGGTATGGACCTTCATGAGCAGGGCCGTTTCGGGTCCAATGGCGGATTCATAGTCCCGAAGATGGGTTCGATTCGTCGTGCCGACCTCTTTGAGGGTGGCGCCGCTGCTTCGCATGACATCGGGGATTCGAAAGGACCCTCCAATTTCCACCAGTTGCCCGCGGGAGACAACCACCTCTTTCCCTTGGGCGAGAGTATTGAGGGTGAGAAAGACCGCGCCCGCATTGTTGTTGACGACCAGAGCTGCCTCGGCGCCGGTGAGCTCGCACAGAATCGCTTCAGCATGCACGTAACGGGAGCCCCGCTGCCCCTTTTCTAGATCGTATTCGAGGTTGTTGTATCTCCTGCACAGGACGGTCAGGCGCTCGATGGCCTCCGCGGCGAGCAGGGATCTGCCGAGATTGGTATGGATGATAATGCCCGTCCCGTTGACCACCGGACGCAGAGTGAAATCGCCGGCTACGGCCAGATGAGCCAGAATATCGGACACCAGTTGCGGTGCTCCGAGCTCCATGTCATCCACATGCTCAGGGCGTTCTCGCAGGGACTGGCGCTTCGATTCGAGTATGAAGCGAATGCTTTCGATAACGAGCTTGCGAGGATAGCGGAGCAGCGCCTGCTGAATTTCAGCATCCTGCAGCAGGGTGTCTACGCTCGGGAGTTGCCGAAGCACCGACTGGACTGATTGATTCATCACTCTCCCCTTGAGTGTCAAAGAAGGAACCCGTTGAAGGCGTCGTGTGCTGACGCACACGAGACCGAAGCCATGGAGAAACGGTGTAGGGATTATACGGGAACTCCCTTCTTCTGACCATCCTGGAGCACGGCTGTCCGAGGAGGAATGGAAAGCACGCTTGAGAATCTCGCCAGATCTTGGCGTGTCAGGATCTTTGGAATCCCCCTCATTTTTGGGGGACCGAGTCAACCGGTCAAGTCCATTGACATATAAACACATACTGATATGCTTGTGCCTGAACACTCTGACGACGACCATGGACAACTGGAGGACCATTCGTGAGGTCCAATGTGCAAGGGGACACCATTTTTCAGAACGAGCACTTCCAGACGGTGGCATTTCTCGCCAGGAGTCTCTCCGACGAGAACCGGCTGCGGATTTTGCTGTCCGTCAGCGATGGAAAGAAGTCCGTATCGAGCATCGTGGAGGAGCTCAATCTTTCTCAGCCCCTCGTTTCGCATCATCTCAAGGAGCTGAAACGTTCGCTTCTGGTGACGATCGAACGACAGGGTCCCTTCATCTACTACGAGCTTTCCGATCCGAGGATTCTCGATGTGATGCGGACTTTGAGCTCTGTCGCCACCGACCTGCTGGCTGCCAGGAGAACCTTTTGAAACGGAGGAGGTGAGCGAATCGCTATGGAGGACATATTTGGAAGCATTTCCCGAATGGATCCCGAGGAGGCAATGGCCCAAGTCGGACGGGCTCTCAAAGCGCTTTTCTCGATCGTTGGCGAGGAAGCCCGGAACGAGTTCCTGCTGGGTCTCATTGGAGAGTCGCAGAGCGACAAGGTTGCCAGCCTGGTTCACCTCTGACTGGCCGAGTGTATGGGCGAAGGTGTCGACCCAACACAGATGTGCCAGAGGCTGGTGGATAAGGTGGCTCAGTCAAAGCAGCTTCGGGCGATAACCGATCCGGACCTTCTCGTCCTGTTCGAAGACTGGCTCGAGGAACTGGAGGAGGAGATTGTCTCACTCGTCAACCAGCACGGCCCCCTCACTCCAGCGGAGCTTGCGGACAAACTGGGGCTCTCTCTGCGGGGAGCCAAATTCCTCCTCTCGAAGCTCGGGCGCGAGGGGAAAGTGTGAGGCTTCACTGTTTCCAGATGCAGGAACGAAAGGTGTTCTTCCATGCAGAACAACAAGACCACACTCATGGCGCTTGTGGCGGTGCTGCTGACAATTGGGAGCCTCTGGTTTACCAATCGTGCAGTCACGCCCGAACAGGCCACCTGGGATGATGTCCTGGCTGAGGCCAAGGTCGGCGGCTACAGGATCATCACCACCGACGAGCTCTCCGAGCGCTACAGGAAGGGCGCCGAGAGCCTCCTCCTGGTGGACACCCGCCAGGAGTGGGAGTTTCGGACGGGGCATCTCAAGGGTGCGGTAAATTTCCCCATGGAGCCCACCTGGTGGTCGAGGTGGCGCAAGGCGAAGGCCCTCGAGGCGCTCCTCGGACCCGACAAGGATCGAGCGCTCATCTTTTACTGAGCGGGCCTCACCTGAGTCCGCAGCGACTCGGCGGCCCGTGTGGCCGTGAAGCTCGGTTATCGAAATGTTTACCGCGATCCTTACGGTTATCCCGAATGGCAGGCGAAAGGGATGCCCGTTGCGAGCACTCCCGCGGGACTCGCTGAAACGAGGGAAGCACCTGAAGTACCGGGACCGCTTTACGGGTGGGCCATGATCTGGACTCTGCTGGGTATCTTTACCGGCGGCATGGCCTTGAACCTCACGCCGTGCGTGTATCCTCTGATCCCCATCACCGTTTCCTACTTCGGAGGTCAGGCCACGCAGTCGGGCTCGGGGCAGGGAAAGCTCGTCGCGCACGGACTCTGCTACATGATGGGGCTTGCGGTCACCAATTCGGTTCTCGGCGTCGCGGCATCGCTCAGCGGTGGCCTCATGGGGTCGATGCTCCAGAATCCCATCGTGCTCTTCAGCGTGGCGGCGGTCCTGGTGATCTTTGCCACAAGCCTCTTCGGCCTCTGGGAAATGCGACTCCCGAGCGGCCTCACCCAGGCGGCTGCCAAGTCTCACACGGGTTATTTCGGAAGCCTCTTCATGGGGCTCACCCTCGGCGTGGTGGCGGCCCCCTGCATCGGACCCTTCGTGCTGGGACTCCTCACCTGGGTGGCCAGCATGGGAAGCCCGTGGCTGGGGTTTCTCATCTTTTTCAGCCTGAGCCTGGGGCTGGGGCTCCCCCTCTTTCTCCTGGCCATGTTTTCGGGGCAACTGGAAAGACTCCCACGGTCCGGCGGCTGGATGGTCTGGGTGAGAAAGCTCATGGGCTGGGTGTTGGTGGGGATGGCCGCCCATTTCCTGAGGCCGGTGCTTCCTGGAGATTGGGGCATCTTTCTGCTGGCGCTGGTGGCCCTGGCCGCAGGCATTCACCTGGGGTGGATCGACAAGAGCCAGGCGAGCTTCCGGGCCTTTCCCCGGCTGAAGGGAGGTGCCGGGATCGCCTGCATGGTCCTGGCGACCTTTCTGGTGACCTCCTGGGCCATGCGAGGTCCCGGCGTCACATGGACACCCTTTTCAGAGGAGACCCTGAAGGAGGCTATGAGCCTCAAGAAGCCTGTCATCATTGATTTCTACGCTACGTGGTGCACGCCGTGCCGGGAGTTGGAGGACGTCACGTTCCACGATGCATCCGTCGTGAAGCAGGCGGAAAGCGATTTCGTCATGGTGAAAGTGGATGTGACCAAGGGCGGCAACCCGGTGCATGAGCGGCTGCTGGATCAATACGACGTGAAAGGGGTTCCGACCGTCGTGTTCCTGGATCGGACAGGAAAGGAACGAGAAGATCTGCGACTGGTGGACTATCTTCCGCCGGATCAGTTCCTGGGGCGAATGGCGGAGGTTTTGCAAAACGATAACCCGAGAAAGGAGTGAAGCCATGCTGAAGGTACGGTTTTTCCTTAACGAGCCCAATGGGAAGCCCTGAAAGAACTTCCTGCAGATGATGCCCAGGTTGGGCGAAAAGTACAAGGACATCGAAATCGAGGTGATCTCCAAACCCATTGCCGAGTACCAGAACGACGACTATTTTGACTTGGATCTGCCCGTGGCGCCGGCGGTCATGGTGGGAGACGAGATCGTGGTCGAGGGCTCAAACGTGGGCCGCGAGAAGGTGGAGACCGTCATCTGCCGCTGCCTGGGCCTCCCGGAGCCGGAACCGCAGAAAAAGGGAATTCTGGGCCGCCTGTTCAAATAGGGAGGGCCGAAATACGAAGGACGGAACATGGGAGCGGAAAAGAAGGGATTGGGGGCGGGGGCGAAAGCGGCCGTACTGGTGCTCTTCATCATCACGGCCGTGATCATCGTTCGCTTTACACCGGTCAAGGAATTCCTGACGGCGGAAAGGCTCGGCCAGTTTCTGGAGCAGGCCGGTCTTCTGGCGCCTCTGGCCTTTATGGCGGTCTACGCGGTGGGAGTGTGCCTGTTCGTGCCCGGAACGCTTCTGACCACCCTTGGAGCTGCCATCTTCGGTCCCTATTTCGGTTTTGTCTACGTCTGGGTCGGCGCCATGATCGGATCGACCCTGGCGTTCTTCATCGGGCGTTACCTGGGGAGAGACTTTGCGGCCTCGCTCGTTGGCGACAGGCTCGGGAAATACGACGAAGCCATCGAGCGAAAAGGCTTTGCTACGGTCCTCTACCTCC
>CAZEOY010000367.1:0-4493 GCA_964513835.1 uncultured Syntrophobacteraceae bacterium | reverse complement strand
GGGGCTTTGAGCTTTCATGCGATTCTCCTCCGTGTTTACGGCACGTTTGCAGCAGCAGGGTGATGACCGGGGCTTGTCACTGCAACGCAAGAATGTGGCCAAATATAAAGGATTCCATTAGCTGGGTACTACCAGACTGTTAAGAAAGCGTGAAGAGAGTCGAGCCGAGAGAGCAGACGCCCGCCCAGTCCAGGTCTGCTCAGATCTCGGATGAATTTCGGCCTTGCTGTGCCGTCTGCCCTGCGAGGCCGGAGTCCCGCGAGAACGCAAGCGCATACCATGTCTTCGACAGCCCACGGCTTTGATTTCACGACCATTTTACATGACATTTCTCCGCGAAAGGGACTAACCTCAAGCGCTTCCTTGACATAGAGCATGGCATATGATAAATTGCTGGGGAAGGGTCTTTTCGTAGCTGAACGCCGGCAAGTTCCACGTCCAAAGGGAGTAGAGAGTGCGTATCTCGTTCACAAAAATGACAGGTGCCGGGAACGACTTCGTTGTCATTGACAATCGAGTTGGAACCATTCGGGCTCCCGCCCGGCTCGCGCGGTGGCTGTGTGACAGACGATGGGGGGTCGGTGCAGACGGCTTGCTTCTGCTCGAGCGCTCGTCAAAAGCTGACTATCGGATGAAGTATTTCAACGCCGATGGAAGCTATGGAGGGATGTGCGGGAACGGAGGGCGATGCATCGCTTTGTATGCAACCCTCAAGGGCATAGCACCGCGAGAACATAGTTTTGATGCATTGAATTATGTCTATAGGGCGAAGGTACATAGTCGCAAAAACATAACACTCTGGATGAAGAATCCAGTTAGGGAAAGGGCTTCGCTGATCGTGAAGACCCAGCATGGCACTGCCTTCGGGGATTTCGTGGATACGGGGGCGCCGCACTTCGTTGCGTGGGGTTCGTCGACCCGGTCGCGGTGGCGGAATCTTGAGAGCATTGACGTCGAACACCTGGGTAGGGCTATTCGCCTTTACTCAGCATTTCAGCCGGAAGGGACCAATGCAAATTTTGCACGGCTCACGGCTGAGGGCAGGGTCGAAATTCGCACGTACGAACGTGGAGTGGAGGCGGAAACTCATGCTTGTGGGACGGGGTCTATAGCCGCAGCTGTGTCAGCCGCAAAACGTTACAAGCTGGCTTCCCCTGTGTCGGTTCTTGTGCGGAGCGGATCAATTCTAGAAGTGGGTTTCAAGGAGAAAGATGATCGGTTCATCGACATAAGATTAACCGGCCCCGCTCAGGTTATTTTTGAGGGTTCGATTGATGGTTGACATCTCGGGCGGAATTTGGCGTGCAGCCCATGTATCTTCCTGCCACGGGTCGCGGGTGTGCGGTCGTGGTGAGTGCCCTTTCGGGGGACACCGGCAATCGAGCGCTGGGGATCGTCCCAGCGGCGTAGTGTAGAGACCGGGGAGGGCAGCTGAAACCTGGCAGGTGAGGGAGCTTGAGTCTACACTGCTGACACGCCCCGATGCTGCATCCGAGCATTGCAGCGATGCAGATCGTTGATGGTAGCCAGCGGGCCACGAACGATCGGCCGGCCCGGATTCGTTGCCGGCAGACCTCTCCAGCGACGTTGCACAGAAGCCGTGAGCGGCCACGTGCACTTCAGCGAGGTCGTCGCACAACTGTGGGTCCCGAATCGGGTTCAGTGGACAGCGGAAGGGCGTGCGGCAATCGGTTTGCGAAGGATCGGAATGCGCGTTGTCTGCCCGAGGCTGCGTGGTGGCCAGCGAAGATCTGGATGCATGTCGGTGTGAGTTATAATACGTGTTATGTTAACTAGCCCAAACCCGAACCAAACCACTCAAACCACATACTCCCCCATCAACGACCCCAGAGATGACTCATACAGCATGCGTAGCGCCTCCATGTCCTCGTCGAGTACTCCCCTGATGAGCATCCGCGGATCGCCGGTTACCTCGCCCAGAACCGTGGCAGGTACCCGGAATTGCGCCGCAACGTCAAGCATGCCCTCGAGGCCCTCCGGTTTGCAGCTGACCAGCACGCGGGACTGATCCTCTCCGAACAGCGCTGCGTCGGGTCGCTCACCTGGGCCCAGCGGCAGCTCACCCTTGAATCCCAATGTCTGACCGGCGCCAAAGCAACACTCAGCAACCGCCACCGCTAAACCTCCCTCCGAAAGGTCATGTGCGCTTCTCAGCAAACCCCTCCCATTGGCCGCAAGGAGCGCTTCCTGCAGTCGGAGCTCCGCATGCAGGTCGATCGGTGGTGCATCACCGGCGATACTCCCATGTCGCATCAGAACATACTCGGATCCCCCAAGATGCCCCCGAGTTGCCCCAAGAAGGACAACGACGTCGCCTGCCCTCACAAACCTGTTGCCCAAGACCTTCGTAACGTCCTCGATCAATCCAAGCATACCAATGACTGGCGTCGGATAGACCGCCCCCTCCGGGTTTTCGTTGTAGAAGCTGACGTTTCCGCCCGTCACAGGCGTCTGAAGAATTCTACACGCCTCTCCCATGCCCGCCACTGCCTCCCGGAAATGCCAGTACACCTCCGGATCATAAGGGTTTCCGAAGTTCAGGCAATTTGTTATGGCAACCGGCTTAGCGCCGGTGCATACAACATTTCGCGCTGCCTCCGCTACAGCTATCTGTGAACCCCGCCGTGGATTCAGATATACGTAGCGTGCATTGCAGTCCGTGCTTAGAGCCACCGCCTTCCCGGTCTCCTTAATCCTGATGACAGCCGCGTCCGAACCCGGGCCCACGATCGTATTCGTCCGGACCATCGAATCGTACTGCTCGTAGACCCAGCGCTTGCTGGCAATCGAAGGCCTCGCAATCATCTCACGAAGGACCTCGCCGAGTTCAGCAGGGCAATGAAGCTGTTCGATGTCAAACGACCGCACCTCATCCAGCCACTCGGGTTGCCGAGATTCCCGCACATACACAGGAGCGCCTCCTCCCAGCACGCAGCTTGACGGAGGGATGTCTGCAACGACAGCACCTTTGTGGAGGACGGTCAGTCGCCCATCCCCCTTCACAAATCCGATAACAGAAGCCGGTAAGTCCCATTTTTCGAAGATCTTGATAACCTCCATCTCATGCCCCTGTTGAGCTACAAGGAGCATTCGTTCTTGGGACTCGGAGAGCATGATTTCGTATGCATTCATCCCCTCCTCCCGCAGATGAACGCGATCCAGGTCGAGCTCCATCCCCACACCCCCTTTTGCACTCATCTCGGTGCTGGAACAGGTAAGCCCAGCAGCACCCATGTCCTGAACACCCACAACGTAGCCGGATGCAATTGCCTCCAGCGTGGATTCAACAAGGGCCTTCTCCGTGAACGGATCTCCAACCTGGACTGAGGGTCGTCGGCTTTCGGACTTCTCCGACAGCTCGTCCGACGCAAACGTGGCACCGTGAATCCCATCCCGCCCCGTCGAAGATCCAACCATGATCACGGGATTCCCTTCACCTCTTGCGACAGCCGAGGCCACCTTGTCCTTCTGTACGATGCCGACAGCCATGGCATTCACCAGTGGGTTGCCCTTGTAGCATGGATCGAAGTACACCTCGCCTCCGACCGTAGGAACACCGAAGCTGTTTCCGTAATCTCCGATTCCCCTCACAATATGCTTAAATAGATACCTTACCCGTGGCGAATCAAGTGTCCCAAACCTCAAGGAGTTGAGTGCCGCTATTGGACGTGCCCCCATGGTGAAGACATCGCGCAGTATTCCTCCGACTCCGGTTGCCGCACCCTGGTACGGCTCAACAGCGGACGGGTGGTTGTGGCTCTCGATCTTGAAGACGATCGCCAGCCCGTCGCCGATGTCGACGAGTCCGGCATTCTCTTCCCCCGCACCCACGAGCAGTCGCCCCCCCGACCTCGGGAGTTTCTTGAGTTCAGCAATCGAGTTCTTGTAGCTGCAGTGCTCACTCCACATCACGCTGTAGATCCCCAGCTCTGTGTAGGTCGGAGTCCTGCCGAGATACTCAACCACCCGATTGTACTCCTCTTCCGTCAAGCCGTGCTCTCTCGCCAATTGAGGAGTCACATCAGGAAAATCTGTCTCTCCGTTCTTGTTCATCGTACTGGACGTTAGTCGTTGTTATCGTGGAAATTAACCGGTTTCGCTTGAGTCAGTTTCGACGTTTAAGATAGGCTGTCACGAAGCTCAACCACTGTCACGCCTGCCCCCCCTTCATTCCATTCTCCGAGTCTGAAGGATTTGACGCTCGGGTGTTTCTTCAGGAGTTCTGCAATGCGCTTGCGCAGCGCCCCGGTTCCTTTGCCGTGGATAATGTCCACCCGGTGCAACCCTGCAGCTGCGGCGTTGTCGAGCAACTCCTCAGTTTTTCTGACCGCCTCATCTCCAGTAAGACCTCGCAGATCGGCAGAGTGTTCAACGGTGGGAACGAAATCGAAGACGGGTCCCGACCCAGCGGCGTCGCCGCCGGTCTCCTGCTTCACAAGTCGGTTGAGCGGCACCTTCAGGGTCCCGTGCCC
>CAZEOY010000366.1:0-4497 GCA_964513835.1 uncultured Syntrophobacteraceae bacterium | reverse complement strand
AGGTGATGACAATCTTGGGAACGAAGGAAATGGTCATTTCCTGAATCTGGGTGACGGCCTGAAATAGACTGATGAGGAGGCCCACCACCAAACTGAGGAGGAGGATCGGCAGACTGACCAGCAGGAGCGTTTCGATGGCCTGCCGGGCCAGACCGATGATGAAGTCGGGCGTCATGGCGTCATCCTCAACGAAAGCTCTTGACCAGGGAAGTGACCAGCAGGCTCCAGCCGTCAACCATCACGAAGAGCATGAGCTTGAAGGGCATGGAAATCATGACGGGCGGCAGCATCATCATGCCCATGGACAGGAGGATGCTGGAGATGACCATATCCAGAATAATAAAGGGCATATAAAGGAGAAACCCGATCTGGAATGCCGTCTTGAGCTCGCTGATGACGAACGCGGGGATGACCGTGGTCAGGGGGAGCGACTCCGCATTCTGCGGTTTGTCCTGCTGGGCAAGAGAGACGAAGAAGGAAAGATCCGTTTTGCGGGTCTGCTTGAGCATGAACTCTTTGATGGGCTGAAGCCCTCGCTTCAGGAATTCCTCTCCGGAGACTTCATGTTTCTGATAGGGAACCAGCGCCTCCTGATGGATGGTCTGCCAGACGGGCTGCATGATAAAGAGCGTCAGAAACAAAGACAGCCCGATAATGACCTGATTGGGCGGCGCGCCCTGCGTGCCGAGCGCCTGGCGCAGGAAGGCGAAGACTACCGCGATGCGGGTGAAGGAGGTCATGAGGATCAGGGCTGCCGGGGCCAGCGAGATGACCGTCAGAAAGAAGATGATCTGGAGGACGCCGGAGATCTGCTTGGGAGCTTCGGGATCATCCAGTTGGAATCGCAGGCCGGGCAGCGTGACCTCCGCGGCCGAAACCCCATGGGGAAAGAAGAGCATGTACAACAGGAGGGTCAGCAGGGTTCCCGTGAAAAGCCACTGCGGGAGCTCAGCCGGATGCATCCGATGAGGGTTGTGGGGGCGCCTGGGAATTGAATAGGAAGTCATTTTGGCTCTTCGGTGAGTGGGGTGCCGACGATGCCCGGATGCCCGGCGCCTCCCTCGATGTGAGACAGCAGGTTGATCCCCTGGGGAGAGATCCCGACGAGGAGGGTCTGATCCTGCACTTTCAAGAGGATGATTTGGTGTTTCAGCCCTATGGTCTGTTGAGCCAGAATGTGTATCCAGGAATCGGATTCCGGTCTTTTGAGCCAGAGCCCGGTCTTCTTGAGCCCGTAGGCACAGGCCAGGAGAGCGGCCAGGACGACAGCGAGACCCCCCGCCATTTTGGCGAACTGCAATCCGAAGTTGAGGCCATCATCCATACTGATTCCGTTTCCCTCTCCTCAGTGTTGAGGCTTTCTGGTTTGGCCGCTGTCCCAAGTCCTGCACGGCCATGAAGCAATCAGCCCAGCTGCTTCACTCGTTCTGTCGGGCTGATGATGTCGGTGATCCGCACCCCAAACTTCTCGTTGATGACCACGGCTTCTCCCCGCGCAATGAGGGTGTGGTTTACAAGAATCTCGAGAGGCTCGCCGGCGAGCTTGTTCAGCTCGATGACGGAACCCTGTCCCAGCTGCAGAAGATCGTTGATCAGCATACTGGTGCTGCCCAGCTCGACGGAAACCTCCAGCGGGATGTCCAGAAGAAAATCCAGCTCTCGCATGGTGGGCTTGCGACCGGATGTCTGTTCGAGGTCCGGGAAGTTGGCCCTGTCCTCTTCGTCGCTCGAGCCTGATTCCCCTTGCATGAGCTCTGCCTTGATATCTTCGATGTCCACGGAGTTATTCTCCTCTTTCTGTTTCCGGATCAATGGGCGAGGCGGAGACGGTTTCGGTAATCTGGAATGCCTTGTTCCCCTTGCTCGTACCGGCATATGCCTTGAACTTCGGGACCCCTTCCACTCGAACGGTCAGCGGCTCCTTGACGTCCTGGTTCAACAGCAGAACGTCCCCGGCACCCAATTCCAGCAACTCCCTTCCCCTGACCCGGGTTTTGCCCAGTTCGACGAGCAGCTCTACCTCGACGTGCCGGAGTCGCCTCCTCAGTCGATCCGCCCATCGCGAATCCACCTCCAGCTGGTCGCTCTGGAAGCTCGCATAGAGCCGGTCCCGAATGGGTTCGATGGTTGAATACGGCAGGCACAGGATCATTTTGCCGATCAGCCGATCGAGCTCCAATTCAAAATGCACCACGATGACCACGTCGCTGGGCGGCACAATGGTGGCGAACTGCGGATTCACTTCGGACCGGATGAACTGAAAGGTGACGGGGCAAACGGGCTTCCAGGACTGATCCAGATCCTTCAGCGTGGACTCGACGATCTTGTGGATGAGGCGGTGCTCAATGGAGGTGAAGTCCCTCCCCTCGATCTTGAAGCTGCTCTTGCCCGTTCCCCCGAAGAAACAGTCCACCAGATTGAAGATCAGGCGACTCTCCACCACCAGCAGGATATGACCCCGAAGAGGATCCATCCTCAAAACATGCAGGCTGGTGGGCACCGGAAGGGTGCGGGCAAACTCGCCGAATTTGATCATCTCCGTCTGCGTCACCGTGATGTCGATGACCTTCCTCAAGGATGCCGAGAGGCTGACTCGATAAAGGCGGGCAAACCGGTCATTGATGATCTCGAGAGTGGGCATCCTCCCCCGGATGATCCGGTCCTGACTCGTCAGATCATAGGGTTTGATGCCGTTTCCACCGACTTCTTCCTTCTTCTCCGAATCCACATCTCCGCTGGAGAGACCTCTCAGCAGGGCGTCGACTTCCTCTTGTGACAGGATCTTTTCCATGGTCGCAGCGGCTCGGATCTATTGGACGATGAAGTCGGTAAAGAAGACGTCTTTGACCTGGCCCTGTCTGATGATCTTGTTCATCTGCGCCATCAGTTCCTGTTTGAGCGCCTGCTTGCCGGAGGGGGTGGCGATGTCGTCATATTCCTTGCTCGACAGGATCATCAGCATGGCGTCTTTGACCTGGAAGCTGCGGTTTTTGACTTCCTCCAGTACCTTGTCGTTGTTGAGCTCAATCTTCATGCCGAGCTTCAGGTAGCGCTTGCCACCCGGGTCCGCCAGGTTCACGAGCATGGGATCCCAGTCGCAGATCACCTGCTTTTCCGGGTGAGCGGCTGCTGCCTGGCCGGGTTCCCCATCTGGAGATGCCTTCTTGAAGAATTTGGTGTACCCGAAGAACCCGCCACCGCCCAACACAGCCAGGATCACGACCAGGATCACGATTTTGATGAGGGGCGACCCCTTCTTGGGCTCTTTGGACTCTTCATTCTGCTGGGTATCAGCTGCCATGGATCGTCTGACTCCTCTCGAATCACTGTGCAGTATCGATGGATAGTGGGATGGTGCATGCGAAGCCGACCCGCCTTGGGATCTCCCGTGCAATGGGCTCGCGGCAATGGGCATCAAAGCAACGACTGTGCCATCGCCGGGGAGGTCAAGACCTTCCTCCCGAGCGGTTTGCGGACTCTTCGTTGCCGGGGTGGAGGGAGCTTATTGAGGGATTGCAGGCTTCAAGCCGGGGGGGAGCCCCGTGTGTTTCGCGGCTGTTGGCAAGGCCATAGCGCACAACAACGTGCGTCCGGATTTCAGGTTGAGGATGGAGGCCGCCATGGCGTGGGAGGGGCAGATGAGGGAACCCGAAGAATGATTTCCCGAACCCAAAGACCTGATTCCGGTCCGGCGGAACGAATCCGGAAAGACTGGAGAAGGGGTCAAGACCTTGACGTGGATACAGCCGGAACCGGGGGTGCCGGCTGTATCCGTCCTGGGTTGGTGAGCCGGGAATGTCACGCTGACTAGCGGACCATATTGATGGTCGCGTCGATCATGTCCTTACAGGTGGTGATGGTTTTGGAGTTGGCGTTGTAGCTCGCCTGGTAGATGATCATGTCCACCATCTCCTTGGCGAGATCCACGTTGGAGTTCTCCAGCGAATAGTCCAATACCTGACCGAAGATGGCGGGAGTGGTCGCATTGTCGAAGATTTGACCGACTTCCGGCCCGGCCATATAGAGATTGTTCCCCTGGCGAACGAGTCCATCTCTGTTGGAGAAGCTTGAAAGCCCCAGCTGGGCGATCTGGACTTCGGTGCCCGTGTTGTCCACGCCATAGATCCAGCCGTCGGTCTCCACATGAAAGCTCACGTAATTCTCGATGTTTGGAACCTGGATGTCCGCTTGATTTATATCCTGCACGCGCAGTCCCTGCATGTTGACCAGGTAGGCCTGATCGTCCAGGTGGAAGCTGCCGTCCCGCGTGTAATAGAGCCTGCCCGAAAGAACATCCCGAACATTGAAGAAGCCTTCTCCGCCAATGGCCAGGTCCGACCAGTTCGAAGTGTTCAGAATCAACCCCTGGCCGTAGTTGGTGGAAATCCCGAGGATCATGCTGCCGGCCCCTTCACTTTCCGTGTCGTTGGACTGCAGGGAGAGATACTGGTTGACCATGTCTACTAAATGATCCTGGTTGCTCTTGTAAGCCGTGGT
>CAZEOY010000365.1:0-4503 GCA_964513835.1 uncultured Syntrophobacteraceae bacterium | reverse complement strand
CAAGCACATCGTCGTGATCGGCGGAGTCGACGTGGACGACCGCAAAGTGCTCGCCTACGAACCCTGGCGGGGATACACGGGGGCGCAGGGCAAGCCCGTTCTGTGGTCCTTTTCCTACTTCGCCAACAATTTGAACCCCGTACCCTGGGCCTGCCAGCTCTGGTATTGATCCGATCCATCAAGGAAAGCACAGTCCGTGAGTCCGATCCCTCATGGAGGGGGCGCTCGGGTCTGTGGCTCTGCTTGCCTTCCCTTCCCTCACCGCTGTTGGTTTGCCTTCATTGACCTGCATCAGGCCGGGTTCCCTGTCCCCACCCCTCGATCGAGCGGCATCGCCCGGCCCATGTCCAGTCGAGACCCCTTGCGAGCATCGAAGGACCGAGGCTGTAACCGATTATCCTTCAAATCTTCACCTTTCGGTAACAGAACTACTGGGGCTTTCAGGTAGAAACGTTTCTCAATGAGAGGTTCAGTCCCCGGTTGGCCTGAACGGGGGTGCTGTCCGCAGATGGGTCAGCGGGGTCGCGCCGGTGGATTCAGACGCAGAGGTGAATCCTGGCCATCTTACCCAGGGATCACGGGTTGGACTTTGGTGATTCCCTGTGGAGGGCATCTGCGGCCACGGATCATGGATGAACCTTCGCTGGGGAACGCTGGAAGCTTTATTGAAGATCCTACTGAGACTGAAGAAAAGGAGAATGAGTAGATGAAGAGAAAGCATTTGACGCTGTTGGTACTGGCCTTTGCGATCGTGTTCGCGACGACGGCGAATGCAGCCCAGCCCAAGTATGTCTTCTTCTTCCTGGGCGACGGCATGGCGAGCTCGCAGATTCAGGCGACGGAAGCCTATTTGACGACCTTGAACGGCGGCAAGGCCACCGAGGCGGCGGATCTCCTGAAGCCCGAAAACCGTCTGAACCTGAGCAAGATGCCCGTGCAAGGCATGCAGACCACGTACGATGCCCATGCGCTGATGACGGACTCCGCCTCGGCCGGCACCGCCTTCGCCTGCGGCATCAAAACCCTGTCAAACGTCATCGGCATGGATGACACCAAGACCATCAGTTACAAAAGCGTGGCCCAGCTCGCCAAGGAGAAGGGCAAGAAAGTCGGCATCATCTCCAGCGTCTCGCTGGATCATGCGACTCCTGCTTCCTACTATGCCAGCGTTCCGAGCCGCAGCCTGATGAACAACATCGGTTCCCAGATGGCGTCGACGGGCTATGAGTTTTTCGGCGGCGGTGGACTGGTTTTTCCGGAAGCAACAACGAAGAATCCTGCCAATGACACGGACAACGATGTCTGGGCCATGCTCACCGCTAACGGTTACACGGTGCTCAACGACCGCGACTCCATCCTGGCACTCAAGAACAATCCCAAGGACAAGGTGGTGTGCATCAACCCCTTCCTCCAGGACTCCTCGGCCATGCCTTACGCAATCGATCGCCCTGCCACGAATCTCTCTCTCGAGGAAATGACCCAGGTCGCCATCGCCAATCTCGATACAGGCAGAAGGGGAAAAGGCTTCTTCATCATGGTCGAGGGCGGCAAGATCGACTGGGCGTGCCATGCCAACGATGCCATGGCTGCCATCAGCGACATGCTGGATTTTGACAAGGCCGTCGCAGTCGCGCTTGAATTCTACAAAAAGAACCCCCGTGACACGCTGATCATCGTCACCGGTGACCATGAAACCGGCGGCATGTCCATCGGACACGCCACGACCGCCTACACGGCCTACTATGACCGGCTTCTCGACCAGAAGAACAGCTTCCAGCACTTTGGAGCCAATCAGTGGGCCGAGCACAAGGCCGCCTACAGCACAACTGCCTGTGTCGACCCGTCCCTCCCCAACAACCTTCAGACGGACACCGAAATGCTGAGTCTCATGTCCGAGACCTTTGGACTCAACTGGACAGATCTGAACGACTACCAGAAAGAGAAACTGGAAGACGCCTACGACAAATCCATGTGCGGCACCAATGACAATACCCCTGCGGAAAACACTCTCCTGTACGGTGGCTACGAGCCCGTCATCGTTACGATCACGCACATCCTGAACGAGCGTGCCAGCATCGGCTGGACCTCCTACTCCCACACGGGGGTCCCCGTCCCGGTGTTTGCCCAGGGCAGGTCCGCCGAACAGTTTGCCGGGTTCTACGACAATACCGACATTGCCAAACGCCTCGCCAAAATCATGGGCGTGCGCGAGAGCCTGCCGATTCAGAAGTGATTTTCCAGATTGAATAACCTTCAGGAAACGGCGTCGCCTCAATTGCGGCGCCGTTTCCTTTTAGAGACTATCTCAGAACCCTCCGATACCGTCACCCCGGCGAAAGCCGGGGTCCAGTGAACCGCATAGAACCTGGATTCCGGCTTTCGTCTGAATGACGATCGATGGCAGTCTTGTGGTTTTGAGATAGTCACTTAATCGACCCAACAGGAGAACCCATGCCCCACCTGCAGCGCGAATGGCTTTTCTCACTCATCATTGCAGGCATCTGCCTCGCACTGGCCTTCGTGGACATAGCTGGCATTCCACAGGCCGACGGAGGATTCCGCTGCCGCGCCCTGATCACCAATGTGGACAACAGCCGCGTGCGAACGAACCTCATCGTCAAAACCAACCAGCAGTTTTTGACCGTGAAGCTCCTGGACGGCCCCCATAGCAACCAGGAGCTTCAGGTGGTGAACGTGCTTTCCGGTAAGATGGAGCTGGATGAGTTCTATGAAGCCGGGAGCATCATCCTGGTGGAATACCGTGCACCCGAAGGCAAGCCGGCCAACGGCATTGCACGGGGGTTCTACCGGTTGAGACTGCAGCTTCTGCTGATCGGGCTCTTCACACTGCTGCTTCTGGCCGTCGCCGGCGTGACCGGGCTCAAGGCCGCCCTTTCCTTCGTCTTTGCGGCCATGGTGCTCTGGAAGCTGTTCTTCCCGCTCCTGCTCCGCGGCCATCCACCCATCTCCACCGGCCTGGGGATCGTCGCTCTGCTGACCGGTGTAATCTGCTTCTCCGTCGGCGGCCTGACTCGACGAGGCATGACCACCTTCCTAGGTTCCATGCTGGGGCTCCTCCTCACCTGCGGCCTCGCGGTCTGGTTCACCAGTATGTTCCGGCTCCATGGCGCCGTGCGCCCTTTCGCCGAAATGCTCCTCTATTCGGGCTACTATGGACTGAACCTGACGGAGATCTTTGCCGCCAGCGTGTTCATCGCCTGCTCGGGAGCGGTCATGGACCTGGCCATGGACATCGCCGCCACCATGGATGAGCTCAAGCTCAAACAACCCGACATCGGCCTTCTGGAGCACATGCGCTCGGGCCTTCGAGTGGGTCGGGCGGTAACCGGAACCATGACGACCACGCTGCTCCTGGCCTACTCGGGGAGTCATATCACCATGTTCATGGTCTTCCTGGCCAAAGGACTCCCCGCCGAAAACCTCCTGAACGCCCCCTTCGTGGCCGCCGAGGTGCTCAACATCCTTGTGGGCAGCTTCGGGGTGGTCACCGTGGCCCCGTTCACGGTCTTGGTGGCTGGACTCCTTTATCGCCTCGATCCCGCATCGGTCAAAGCGGCCGCAGATTCACCGGTCGGGGCAGAGAACACCGTCCGCTAATCCGGAGATTCGGGCAACGGGAAGCAGCTTGCAGACCCGCTCAATCCGGTCCCACGCAAAAAGAAACGTTTCATTACTTCCCTCTCTGCACAGCAAATTGTCACCGCCGGGTCACAAACTCGTAACTCAGAAGTTCTTTGGTAGAAGCAGCTTTCCGGGGGGAAACAGAGTTTTTGGAAAATTGGGAAAGGGAGGTGAAAAGCAGACTGGAGTCTTTCATTCAATCTCTTGGAGTTTGGAAAGAGCGAAACAACAGAAAAGCTTACGAAAAGGAGTGAATCAAAATGATTTTTGATCGAATTCGTAACAGCAGCAAGGGATGGCGGGCGAGGACCACCGCGGTGGCGGCTTTCACGGCCATGACCCTGTTCAGCACCCAGCCCTCCACCGCATGCCAGCCCAAGGGGACCTGGCTCTCCGGTGACTTTCACCAGCACACCTACTACACAGATGGCAGCACCAGCTTTGATTTTGTGATGGGACAGAACAATGAATTCGGGCTGGACTGGTGGGCCAACTCTGAGCATGGAGGGAGTCGAAATCGGAATTGAGATGGTCTTTTCTGGGACACGCTCGTTCCCCCGGTCACGATTCTCGGTGATGTCGCCACGAGTGGAGCCCACAGGGTCATGTGGCGGTGGCAGAGCCTGAGGACCGCCGCCACCTGCCCGGTCGAGGCCGGGCGCAGGATGGCGGCGGCGCGGCCGCGCATCAGCCCGCGCGGCTCGGCGAGATAGCGCTGGGCGGCTTCGGACGACGCATCGAGCATCCCGCCCTCGCCAAGGCAGCCGGCGAGCGCGGCGAGCTGCGCGGCCGTGGGCTCGCTGAGCCTGCTCATCGGCCGCCCCCCTGGCGCGGCGCCGCGCCACGCTCCAGCCGGTCGTT
>CAZEOY010000364.1:0-4507 GCA_964513835.1 uncultured Syntrophobacteraceae bacterium | reverse complement strand
GCGCTGAGGGGCGTCTCAGGTGGGTTCGATTCCCATGCGCTTCCGCCAACTTACGAAGGTTGTGCTTTGAGGACTCTCCCAAATCGTCTCTGGTGTGCACGAATTCAGCCCAAAACATCAAAAATCATCAAAGTCCCCTGCTGGGAAATGCACACCGTCTGTCCTGTGAGCGAGTTTGGCATCCAACACAAAGAGCACCGCTCCCGCACCGTCATGGGCCCAGGGCTTTCCGAATCGTTCTAGAGAGTCAGGATATTACCCCGCCTTAAGAGAAACGATCATCCACCTCTGGCGAAACCTTCTCCCCGCTCCAACCCATGAGACCGCCCGTAATGCTCGCGTAGAAGATCGTCTCCCCAGTCCCCGCCCACGTCTCGCCACACCGTGTGGATGTGGTTCGCGTCGTTCTGAGTGTTGTCGTACTCCACGAGAAAACTTGGGCCCTGGAGCCTGTAATAGTGTGGTTCCCCGGGCAACCCGGAACCCGCCCACGCGAAATGGATGTACCTCTCCCCTTCCTTGCAAAGACGGTTGTACCGGTAACCCGCAACATCCTCGGGCATTCGCGATGTGTATTCCATGACGAGCTTCATGAGGAGCTCCCGCTGGTCTTCGGTCATCTCCGAGGCGGGGACTCCGTCAGGGGCGTCCAACCTGACACGCTGGTCCCACCGGGTGATAATGTCGGCTGGGGCATCAGTGCTGATCAATGCCTGCACCCGCTGCACAACGCTCAGCCGGTGAAACAGATCCCGGGCGAGGTGCTCTTCGGCGGCAAGCAGGCGCATTCCCTCCATCTGCCCCTCGGGAACCTCTGCAGGGTTGGCTCCGAGGAAATTCGGGGTCACGGCGATCTCCCCGCCGGCAGTGATGGTGAAGTTGAGTGAAACGTGATGCCCTTCAACGCGCCAGCCCCACGGCGCCGAGTCTGATGGATTTCCAAAGACTGTGAAATAATAGAGGTCCGGATCACGGCGGTGTCGGCCCACTCCCTTCTCGATCTCCCCTAGCACCTTCTCCAGGCCCATGATTCCAAGAACCTGGGCGTTGGCTCTTGAGCTGAGCCCGGATGAGAGAAGAGCGAAAGCGAACTTCTGCTGGCTGCTGTCCATATCCTTGAGAGGTAGCCCGCGTCTGTCCTCCTGCGGTCGATAATCCCACTCGAAACGCTCATCGCTCTTGAACGGAAGGATCGCCTGGCCCCGCTGGTCCGGCCTGAGAGATGCCAGGAAACGTGAGACGGTATCGCGCATCAGCCTGGCGGAACGGATGCGGCCGGGGGAATGGTGAACGTCTTCCGAGATCAACTGGCCTTTCATGGGGCACCTCAAGATCGAATTTGAAAATCTGCCCACTCCCTCGGAATATTTTTAAGGATTGAGGGGAATTCCGTCACAGGATGGCAGGGAGATGGTCAAGCGCTCGGCCTATTTATCGGATCATGACGCACTTGTGATGCTTCACCCTCACTCGGTCATCCGACCTCACATTCCGCAACCGTTCCATGCGACCGGCCGCGATGTTCCAGAAGCAGATCGTCTCCCCAGTTGCTGAACAACTCGCGAACGTGCGGTTTGCAGCCTCACCCTCGAGGTCTTACCCTCTGAATCAGCAAAGCAGACTGTTCAAATCACCGTGCGATCACCGCATACAGCCTGGGGACGAAAGCTGTTCTTTTCGCCGTTGCGGCCCGGAAGCCTCGTTTCATGACTAGAGCAGAAGGATATGAGGGTATGGAGCGGATGGAGGTTCTCGATCAGGCACTGGATGCCGCACACACACTTGAGCCCGTAAAAAGGGAGGAAGTACAGGCCCTGCACGCCGAAACAGCGGATGCGGCCCGCAGGGGCCGGTTCGAGCTCTTCAAGACGTCGGACCGCGATGACAGGGCCGCCCGAAACCCGCACTGGCCGGGTTGAGGTGGATCGGCACACACAGGGAAGGGGGAAGCATCCATGATTTCACTTTGGGTGAACGGCAGAGAGCACAAAGTAGATGTGAGCCCGGATACGATGCTCCTCTATGTGCTTCGTAACGACCTCGGCTTGAACGGCCCCAACTTCGGATGTGGTCTCGCGCAGTGCGGGGCCTGCATGGTGATCATGGACGGCGATGCAATCCCTTCCTGCGTGACGCCGGTTGGGGAGGCTGTCGGTCGAAAGATCGTGACCCTGGAGGGCCTGGGGTCGGTGGAAAAACCCCATCCGATCCAGAAGGCGTTCATCGAAGAGCAGGCCGTACAGTGCGGCTACTGCATCAACGGGATGATCATCACGAGCAAGGCGCTGCTCGACCGGACACCGAACCCGACCGAACAGGAGATCCGCAAAGCCCTTGAGCCCGTTCTCTGCCGCTGCGGCACTCACATGGGCATCCTGCGCGCGGTCCAGCGCGCCGCGAGGGAGATGAAGCCATGATGGATATGAATCTCACGCGCCGCCAGTTCGCAAAGAGGCTGACCGGGATTGTCATCGGGTTCAGCTTGGCTCCCGAGATCGCCTGGCCCGCCGACGCCGCGCTGCCCGGAAGCCTCGGCGCTGCGCCGTCCCTCGACGCATGGCTTCACATCGATTCGGAGAACAGGGTGACCGTCTTTACCGGCAAGGTCGAGCTGGGCCAGGGGATCTTGACGGCCCTTGCACAGATCGCAGCCGAAGAGCTCGATCTATCGCCGACCCGCATCCGCATGATCTCCGGTGACACCTCGCTCACACCGAACGAAGGCTACACCTCGGGCAGCCGGTCGATCGAATCCGGGGGGGCAGCGCTTCGTTTCGCCTGCGCAGAGGCCCGCTCCATCCTGATTGAGAAGGCTTCGGCCAGACTCGGCATGCCAAAGGACATGCTCAAGATCGCGGATGGTGTCGTGAGCTCGGCCGATGGCAGGAAATTGACCTACGGTGAGATCGCTGACGCAGGTTTACTGCGCCGCAGCGCCACGGCAAAAGTGCCGCCAAAGCCTGCCTCGGAGCACAAGATCGTACGCGAATCGATCCCCCGCCTCGACATCCCGGCCAAGGTGACGGGGGGCGCCTCCTTCGTGCAGGACCTGCGCCTGCCCGGCATGGTCTTCGGCCGCATCGTCCGACCGCCCGGACCACGAGCGAGGCTGGCAGGCGCTGATGTCTCTTCGGTTGAGCGTATGCCGGGCGTGATCAAGGTCGTACGCGACGGAAGCTTTCTTGGCGTCGTTGCAGTGCGTGAGGAGCAGGCGATGGCGGCGTGCGAGGCGCTGCGCAAAAGTGCGACGTGGAACGTGGCAGCCGATCTGCCGGAGTCCGGAAAGATCCATGCCTGGCTCAAGGTTCAGCCGAGTGAAGAGAAGGTGGTGTACGAGAAGAAGGATGCGGCCGCAGCCCCTGCGGTTCGGCGGATGGAGGCCACCTACACCAAGCGATACATTGCGCACGCCTCCATCGGACCCTCCTGCGCGGTCGCCGAGATGAGCGGGGGCAGGCTCCACGTCTGGTCGCATACCCAGGGCGTGTATCCGCTCCGGGACGACCTCGCGGGAGTGATGAAGCTCGACCCGGGCTCCATCGTCGTTTCTCACGTCGAGGGCTCCGGCTGCTACGGCCATAACGGGGCCGACGACGTGGCCCTCGATGCAGCGCTGCTCGCCCGCGCAGCGCCGGGGAGGCCGGTGAAAGTGCAGTGGACGCGTGAGGACGAATTCGCCTGGGAGCCCTTCGGCTCGGCCATGGTCATGCATCTTCGAGCGGGCCTTGCGGCAGACGGCAGTATCGTCGACTGGCAGCACGAGTTGTGGAGCAACGGCCACAGCACCCGTCCGGGCCGACGGGCCAGCTCCAACCTCCTTGCCGCCTGGCATATGGCCGAGCCCTTCGAGCCGGGCCAGGTGCGGGGCGGCACACAGCCGGCGGGCGCCGAGGACCGCAATGCCGTGCCGCTCTATGATTTTCCGAATCAGAAGATTGTCCGGCACTTGATCAAAGACATGCCGCTTCGTACTTCAGCGCTCCGCACCCTCGGGGCCTATGGGAACGTCTTCGCCCTCGAATGCTTTATGGATGAGGTGGCGGAGGCGGCCGGCGCTGATCCCGTTGCGTTCCGGCTCCGCTACCTCCATGACCCGCGCGGCCGCGCAGTGATAGAGACGGCCGCCGCCAGGACGGACTGGAAGATCGGCTCCAAAAGCGACGGCACGCACGGCCGGGGCTTCGGGTTCGCCAGGTATAAGAACCTCTCCTGCTACGTGGCCTGTGTCGCCGATGTTGAAGTCGACAGCAGGAGCGGCGAGGTCAGGGTCATCCGGGTGGTGGCCGCAGCGGATGCCGGTCAGATCATCAATCCCAAGGGCCTTGAGATGCAGATAGAAGGCGGCATTATCCAGTCCACGAGCTGGACCCTGAAGGAGGCGGTCCAATTCGATCACACGAAGGTGACCTCCCGCGACTGGGGCACCTACCCAATCCTCAGCTTTCCCGAGGCGCCGAAAGTCGAGGTGCACCTCCTCAACCGGCCGGAAGAAAAACCGCTTGGCAGC
>CAZEOY010000363.1:0-4516 GCA_964513835.1 uncultured Syntrophobacteraceae bacterium | reverse complement strand
CTTTTCCGCCACCCTTTCACCCAGGAGCCCCGTCGGACGCACGATGAGAATCAGGATCAGCACCAGAAACGCGATGGCGTCCTTCCAGGCAATGGAGAGATACGCGGCCCCCAGCGCTTCAATGACCCCCAGGAGCAGTCCTCCGACCATGGCACCGGGAATGTTGCCGATCCCGCCCAGAATGGCAGCCGTGAAGGCCTTGAGACCATACACCCAGCCCATGGTGAAGTTGATCTGCCCATAATAGAGACCCACCATGAGTCCGGCAGTGCCGCCCAGGGCGGGACCGATCATGAAGACCAGGAGGATCACCCGGTTGACATCGATCCCCATGAGGCGAGCCGCCCCCTGATCGATGGCCGCAGCTCGAATGGCCGTCCCGATCCTGGTCTTCTGGATGAAGAAATAGAGGAGACTCATGAGCGTTAGCGAAGCCAGAAGAATCAGAATCCGTATGATGGGAACCTGGATGCCCAGCAGATTCAGCGCCGTTTCGGGCAGGATGTTCTGAGGGTAAACCTGAAAGCGTGCGCCGTAGATGAGCATGATAGTGTTCTGCAGAAAGATGGATGCCCCCAGGGCGGAAACAACCGCCGAGAGCCTTGGGGATTCCCGGAGGGGCCGGTAGGCTGCACGATCCAGGAGCGCCCCGACCACAGCAATGAGTCCCATCACCATGGCAGCCAGGAGAAGGGTCCCCCAGAGGGGGCCAAGGCGGTCGGTCAGGAGAAGCGATGAAAGGAGGGTCAACCCGAGATAGGCCCCCAGCGTGAACAGATCGCTGTGGGCGAAATTGATGAGCTTCAAGACCCCGTAGACCATTGTGTAGCCGAGGGCGATGAGCGCGTAGATGCCTCCGACGGCGAGGCCGTTAGTCAATTGCTGGAAAAACTGTTCCATGTGCCATTGCTGATGTCGTTGTGAAGGCGCGGTGCTTCAAAGATCCCACTCATCATCGGCAGCAGTGCGCAGAACGCAGAGACGGCGCTGTGATTCTTCTGTAGACGATGTCGGCGCACTTTGCTTCGAAAAGTTTCGGGTTTCGGGTTTCAAGTTGAAAACCAGTCCCCGGGAGCCTCTTTTCATTGTTTCGGATGTTCCGAAGGGACATGAACGACTGCGGTGACGGCCGTTCAGGCGCGACAAGCTATTTTCAGCGCGCGGAGGCAGGACCTCCACGCGCTGAAAATCGAATCCTGCCAGCAGGCTGGGAGACTCTCCGAGAAATGTCATTTCGAGCGACAACGAGAAATCCGGTTCATCGTAACACCACGAGTTCACGAGATTTCTCTCTCCGCTACACACCGTTCGAAAAGGCAGAAAGGTGTTCTCGGACATGCTCCTAGGGTTGCAGGATGAAATCGCCCTGATCATTGACCTTGTAAACGCGATACACCTCACCCACGCGGTCACCCTTTTCGTTGAAGGAGATCTTCCCCGTCAATCCCGGGAAGTCTTTGAGCTCCTTCTGGAGGTACTCAACGAGCTTGGCGCTGTCCGTCGAACCCGTCTTCTCGATGGCATTGACCGCAACCCGGAATCCATCGCCTGCCAGCACGGCATAGATGGAGTTGGGAGGATTGCCGAACTTCTTGCCGAAGGCGGCCAGGAACGACTTGGCTTCTTCGGTGGGCAGATCCTTGGGCAGCGGCGCGCTCAGAAAGTAAAAGCCCGCTGCGGCATCCTTCCCCGCAGTCTTCACCAGGTCCGGGTTGTTGGTGGCATCTCCGCCCATGAACTTGACATTCCAGTTCATCTGCTTGCTCTGCTTGAGCAGCAGGCCGGCTTCACCATAGTAGCCCGTAAAGAAGACCATTTCCGGTTGAGCAGCCTTCATCTTGGTCAGGATGGTCGTGTAATCCTGCTCCTTGGGAGTGAGAGCATCGAAGAAGACCACTTCCACACCTTTGAGGAGCCCCTTGGTCTCTTCGGCGAGCCCCTTGGCGTAGGTGCTGTTGTCGTGCAGGATGGCCAGCTTCTTCACGCCCAGCTTCTGGATGGTTTGTGCAGCCACCAGGGCCTGTTCGTCGTCGCGCGGACACGTGCGGAAAAACGTCTTGATCCCTTTCTCGCTCAGGCGGATAGCCGTGGACCCATTGGCGATCTGGATGATCTTGGCCTCGCTGTAAATGTTCTGGGTGGCTTCAGTCACCGCCGAACCGTAGGTCCCGATCACGGCCACCACGCCCTGGGTCGCCAGCCGCTGTGCCGCAAGAGCTGCCGTCCTGGGATCTCCACCGTCGTCCTCCGTCACGACCTCGACCTTCTTGCCGCCAACCCCCCCCTTGGCATTGAGTTCCTCGGCCAGCAGATCCAGAACCTGCTTCATTTCCTGGCCCTCACTGGCCCAGGACCCCGTCATGGGCCCCATGAGACCGATCTTGACCGCATCGGCCCCGTGGGCAGTGCCGAACATCACGCACACCAAGAGTGCCAAAAGACCCAGCTTCTTCATAAACCCCTCCTTGTCGTCAGGAATTCTGATGGTTGTTTTCGGCTGAAACAGGCGGTCGGAAGGACCCCTCGAAGAGTGGGCGGACAATAGCAGGCAATTGATTTCGTGTCAACTTTAAGGTATCCGTACGAATGGACTGCTGATTTCCCCTCTCTGCCCTGAACCGGAATCATTCAATCGAGAGGACGGCATGACCTCCACTTTCGAACAAGGTATTCGTAGGACAGGGCTCTGGCTTTACCAGTTGCTGGAGGAGGAATCTCCATCCGTTTTCCGGAAGGACTACTGGATCGGGAAAATCCTTGACTGGTGCATGAAGGACGAGTCTTTCAAGGTCCAGATGTTCCGTTTTGTTGACGTCTTTCCTAATCTGAGCCGCCCCGAATCCGTGGCCCGGCACTTCCAGGAATACTTCGGCCGTTCGGATGCTCACATTCCCGCGGCGGTTCAGTGGTCCATCCGCCTGCTGCCCCCCGGCTCCTTCGCCGCAAGACTTGCCGTGAACAGCATCTCAAGCAATCTGCTGGAAATGGCGACTCACTTCATCGCGGGGGCATCCCCTGCCGAGGCCCTGCCCGTGCTCAACCGACTGAGGTCCGAGGGGATGGCGTTCACCGTCGACCTGCTGGGGGAGGCCGTCGTCTCCGAAGAGGAAGCTTTGCACTACCAGGCTCGATATCTCGACCTGCTGGAGGTTCTCCACCGCGAACAAGCTTCCTGGCCGGCCATTCACAGTCGGGCTGAAGGAGCGGACTGGGGCCATTCTCCCAGGGTGAACGTCTCCATCAAGACGACCGCCATGTATTCCCAGATGAGCCCCCTCGCCTTCGAGCGCTCAGTTGCCGTGGCCAAAGAGCGGCTCACTCCGATCTTCCGCAAAGCCATGGAAACGGGGGCTTTCGTGTCCCTGGACATGGAGCAGTACAGCCTGAAGAACCTCACTCTGGCCTTGTACCGAGCCCTCATGGAAGAACCCGAGCTCCGGGATTACCCACACACCGGCATCGTGATCCAGGCCTATCTCCGGGACAGCGAGCAGGACCTCAACTCCGTCCTCCACTGGGCCATGCGGCATAAAAGGCGTTTCACCATTCGATTGGTGAAGGGCGCCTACTGGGACTCGGAGCTCATCCGGGCGGGGCAGAACAACTGGCGCATTCCCGTGTACACCGATAAGATGCAGACCGACGCCAATTTCGAGCGCCTGGCCCGAATCATCCTCGAGCATCACGAATGGATTCAGCTCGCCTGCGCATCGCACAACATCCGCTCCATCGCCTGCGTGATGGAAACGGCGAACAGCCTGCGGGTCCCGGACGGCCGAGTGGAATACCAGGTCCTCTACGGCATGGGAGAGCCCGTCCGCAACGCGCTCAGGAAGGCCGGGCTGCCCATTCGGGTCTATACGCCCATTGGCGAAATGATCCAGGGAATGGCTTACCTGGTGCGCCGACTGCTGGAGAATACAGCCAACGAGTCCTTCCTGCGCAAGAGTTTTGCCGAGGGGCGCCCCAAGGAGGAACTGCTCCGAAACCCCGCCGAGACGCTCCGGAAGAGCGAAATGCATGAAGCCACGGAAGGGCGAGGTGAAGCCCTGGGGGAAGGCGGGATTTGCCGCCCTGACAATGCCGAGCCCGCCGCACCGCCGCAGAAGGCTTTCGAGAACGAACCGCTTTGGGACTGGTTCCATGCGGTAAACCGAGAAGCCTTCAAGGATGCTCTTTCACGCACAAGAGGCCGATTTCCTTTCCACGTCCACCTGATCATTGGCGGCAGGAAGGTCAAGACCGGGCGCTCCTTCACATCCAACAATCCCAACAACATCCATGAGGTCGTGGGAGAGGTTTTCGCTGCCGGTGCGGCGGACGCTCAGCGGGCCGTGGAGGCGGCCTCCGACGCATTTCCCTCCTGGAGGGACACGGCTCCCGGCGATCGTGCTGAGATCCTTTTCACCGCTGCGGCTGCAGCCAGGAAGCTCCGGTACGAGCTCGCGGCACTCCAGGTCTTCGAGGTCGGCAAGAGCTGGGGCGAAGCCGATGCGGACGTCTGCGAGGCCATCGA
>CAZEOY010000362.1:0-4538 GCA_964513835.1 uncultured Syntrophobacteraceae bacterium | reverse complement strand
CCTGCAGTTGCTCGAAATTGTTGCCAGAGCACACTCGGACAAGATCATGCACCGGGACATCAAGCCGGAGAACATCATCTTCACGCACAAGGGCATCCTGAAACTGCTGGACTTCGGAACCGGCAAAGACCTGACTCGGCGGAGCATCAGCAACACGGTCATTGGGTCCAGGCCCTTCATGGCTCCAGAGCAGATTCTCGGAGACAGCCGTCTGGCAAGCGATGTATGGGCGCTGGGAGTGATCCTTTACGCCCTTTCCACAGGATGTCTTCCGTTTTACGACGACAACGAGAAGGTCCTGATGGACATCATTCTGGAGTCCGAGCCCGAGCGACCGCGGAATCTTGAACCCGATTTGTCTGAAGAGCTGGAGTCTGTGATCTTGAGATGCCTGGAAAAAGATTGGAACCGGCGCTACCGGAGTGCGGTGGAGTTGAGGGAGGATTTCTCAGAGCGTCTCCCGGTGTTCGGCCGCGGAGAAACCCTTACGGGTGCCTGACTCCCGTCGGCAGAAGTCGTGCGCCTGCGTGTGGGGGAGCGACTCTGGACGCATGCCCCCGGATGCTCGATGAACTTGCCGAAAGCTGGCAGGGGCGGTGATCCGGTATCGAGCATTCCGGATCCGGAATCTTCGAGAGCCGGATGATCACCATCGCAGCAAGGTGCGAGATTCACCCGCCTCAACTCCCAGTCCTCTTCAATGACATCCCGTCTCAAATTTTCCGCCATCGTCCCCGGTGCACCCGGCACGCAGAGCTCGAATCTAGTGGGACTGGCATTGGCGCCATCGCTTGTCGAAAAAGGTTGGAATGTCGCACACCATAATGAGTACATCGATGTTCTGATCGCGCAGGTCTTTCACCATACCCTCGATGACGGCCTTACAGACAAACCCCGCATTTTTGCAGGCACGTATGGCACCCGGGGAATCCAGGGGTATCTCCGCCCACAGTTTCTCGAGCCCCAGTTCATGCCCGAGGGTTACAAGTTCGTTGAGCATGAGCGTGGCCAATCCTTGCCGTTGATACTCCGGCGAGACCACCACACGCACGCGACCGATATGTCGTTTCCACCCGTGGGAAACACGGTGAAGGGAGGCATCGCCAATAATCTTGTCACCCGCAAGCGCCAGGAGGGGCAAGACGCGATCATAGTTGAGACGCAGCGCCCAGTCTTGAATGACGGACCTGTCCTTGACATTATGCCGAATGAAAAGGGTCAATTCATCCGGCAGTTCCTGGAAGAATTCGAACAGCCCCTCCTCGTCTTCCTTGACCATGGGGCGAAGAGTGACAACGGTCCCGTTCTTGAGCTTGCTTTGTTTGCTCCCAAACATGGTGATCTCCTTCGATTCCGATCATAACCCCACAGGGTGCACGGGGGGTGCCGGGAGATGGGTCCGAATGCTATGTATCCCAGCTGACAAACAGGATCGACGATCTTCGCCGGGGTATGGGTTCCAGAAAGGCAGAAGTCAAATGCCGTCTTGCAAACGCAATGCGAGGTAGTCGGGCAGCTTGGCTTTCCGAATCTTCTCCTGGGCCCTTCGAATGTCGTAAGGGACGGCTCTGAAAAACAGGACCTCGCGGTCTGTGTCGAAGACCAGGTAACGGGCTCGGTTGTCTTTCTGCCTGGGCTGGCCGACACTTCCGGGATTGACCAGGTACAGGTGTTCGGCTTCGAGCGCCAGTGTAGAGTCGGAGCCCCCGGGGAGAAACACTTTTCCGCGTGTATCGCTGGCCCACACATTCTGAATGTGCGTGTGACCGAAGAAACAAATGCGTATTCCTGAGTAGTGCCGGACGAGAAGGTTGAAGATTCTCTTGGCCTGGAACACGTTCATGATGTACGTCTCGAGATTCTCAGGAGTCCCATGGCAGGCCAGGTAGCGATCCCAGAGGACCTCGGTCCTGGGCAGGCTGAGAAGATAGCGCCGGTCCTCCTCAGACAACTGACGCATGGAATAAATGAGGGCCTGGAAAGCCAGAACGTTGAAGTGCTCTGCAGAGTCCGGCTCCAGGACACCGTAGTCGTGGTTGCCCAGAATGGAAATGACGTGCTTCTTCCGGAGCAAATGAAGGCATTCCCGGGGATTGGCATTATAGCCCACCAGGTCTCCGAGATGGATGACGTATTCGACGCCGTCCGTCTCTATGGCGTTGAGGACGGCCTCCAAAGCCTCCAGGTTTCCGTGAATGTCGGATATGATCGCGATCCGGGGCATACTTCAATCCGCGATGGTTCAAAAATCCAAAACTCGGCCGAAGACCCGGAATGCCACGCCGGCAATGCCGATCAAGGCGGGGGGCCCCATCCTGATGTCCGCCACCAACGTCTCGATGATTCCATGAGAGCTCCCAGAACCTCAACCCATCAACGGTCGGGGACTGGAGCGTTCTGCCGTGCCATGGTAAAGATCGGTCAGCACATTCCCCATGGTTGAGATGTTTCTCTCACACGCAATATCCAGCATATCATCCATGGGACCAAGTCTATCAAGTCATTGCGGGTCATCAAATCAAGACCGGCTCGCGCAAGATGCGATCAATGGCGTTGCGGGCCGATGCAGCCAGGCGCGGATGCGTCTCAGTCAGCGATTCGATCTGTCGCAGGTGATCCGCCGTCCTCAGGATGACCATTGCCAGATCACCCTCATCCATCCCGGCGATCAGGCGAACCTCGTCCCACTCCGTTCCCTTGGCCCAGTAATAAAGGGTGACCACAGTCCAGAAGGGAAGAGGGGGGATGCCGAACCCCTCATTCTGCAGGTGCTCCCGCAAGGATTTCAGGCTCTGAAGCATTTTAAAGAATGGATTGGCCACATCCTGATAACGCCAGATCAGCGAAGAGAGCTGCTGGTCTCCCGGGCGGTCCCGGTCCATCACAAATGGTGCAATCAGAGCGGCCAGGATTTCCGGGTCATCTTCAGGAAAGATTCCCTTGCGAATGCATTCGGAAATGAGAATAGGCTGATCCAATCTCAGTTTGGACGCCCACAGCCCGTCTTCCGTGAGCTGCCCGTCGTGATCAATGTATCCTTCCGACTGGAGGAAGCGGTAATGCTTCAGAAAGTCTCTCCAAAGCTGGTCCCGAATCGTTTTCATCCGGTCGTGCTGTTCGAGATACCTCTGAAGAAATTCGGCGAAAGGATGTGACGTCGACTTCTGGCAGGGTCCGAAAAGCTGACAGCGCTCGCAGGGCAGCGCAGCGATCTGGGCTGCCAGGCGGTTCAACTCGCCGGTGCTCTGTTCCATGGGCTTCATGGCGCCGAGATCGATGGGGCGTCCGAGATCGGACGGCCCATCCTCGCTGTCTTGAGCTCGTGGGGACCGGGATGACGCCAGTCGCATGGCCAGGTCCCGCCATGGCTCCCTCTCTTCCAGGTGCGGCATGGAATCGAGAACCTGGCAGAAGGTCCTGATTCGGTGAAAACCCACACGAAAAGATCGAATACGGCCTTTCCGGAAGCGTAATGGAAATCCCAGTCTCACGGACTCGACCGTCCTCTGCTCCATATCAGGCTCAGCGATGGCAATGTAGGGAGTGCCCCGATTACTTCGAAATATCCTGCCCGGCACGAGCAGCCCCTGAAAGAGGTGCATCGACCTCTGCCTTTTGAGGAATTTCCGGGCCTTTCGGAACTGCTCCCGAAGGACCGAGTACTGAGGCCGGACGTCAGTCAGCCGCTCGATGGAGCCACAGGCCATTTGGGGAATCCATGGTTCAAGCTCCTGCTCCAAGGACTTGAATTGCCTGTGGATCTCCATTTCCTGTGTGAGATTCTGATGGGTGGCCAACGAATCCGAGAACAGGTCGCGGATCTCTTCAGGGCTGTGGGACAGCAACAGGTTCAAAACCATGGAGAAGTTAATGCGGATCTGACTCAGGATGGGATCGGCAGGGGAGCGCAACAAGTCATGGATGAGCTGAGGATCCTGATGGGGCCCTGGCAGAGCCAGAACAAACCCGATTTCGTCCATGCCGCGTCGGCCGGCCCGGCCGGTCATCTGCAGGAGGTCTGTGGCCGTCAGGTCAACGAAATTCTTGCCGTTGAATCGATCACTCTGTGGGACAACGACGGTACGTGCCGGGAAGTTCACACCGGCGGCAACAGTCGAGGTTGAAAAGATGGCTTCCAGTTGCCCCTCCTGCATCAGCTTCTCGAGAAACAGCTTCCAGTGGGGGAGCTGCCCCCCATGGTGGGCCCCGACGCGGGTCCGCCGCAGATTGTCGAGATGCTGATGTTGCCGCAAAAAGGGATAGAGCTCCAGCAGTTCGTCCACCCTCGCCTGGAAGGCGGCCACCTTTTCTTCGTCGGGGTTTATGGGAGGACGACACATCTCGATGGCCCGCTCGCAGTCGGCACGTGATTTGAGAAAGAAGATGGCAGGGAGAAGATTGGTTTCCCTCAACACATCCAGGATGCGGCGCACATTGGGGAATTCATGCTTGGGGAAGGACTTGGGGTCGACGCTCCGGATCTTCGAGAACATGCCCCGACGGGTGCTGAGGGGAGCAAGCTCTCCCGAAGGGAACAA
>CAZEOY010000361.1:0-4555 GCA_964513835.1 uncultured Syntrophobacteraceae bacterium | reverse complement strand
GGAAAGGCCGAAGATGCTCCCCAACTCTTCCCGGAGGAATTCCAGGGTATCCCGGTACTGGGTGAAGATCACAAACCTCTCTTCCGGGTTGGGGCGGGCCAACTCGCTCACCGCCCTGACCAGGGTGTCGAATCGGCGATCCCTCCCGTCCGGCACCAGCCCGATCAGCTCCCGCACCTTCTCGATCTCATTGGGGATGTCCGCTTCGGCAAAGACCCCGTCCTCCGCCTCCTCATCCGGGTCCAGAGACCAACTGGTGGTCTCGTAGCTCTCCTCGATCTTCCGGAGGATTCGACGGCGTACTCGCGCCACGTACGCCTCGGCGTCGATGTTCAGATACCGATCCAGCCCAAGGATCTCCTTGGCCAAGCCAAGCATCTCGTCCTGGGCGCGCATGATCTCCTCGGCGACCGCGGATCCCCGACGCCTCGCGGCCTCGAGATGGATCTGCTTGCGGGTGAGAAGGACCAGGAGTCTCCGGCGAAGGGCCTGGAGGATGGCCCTCGGGCTGGAAGACATGATCTTCTGAAAGGTTCCCATGACGAAGCCGATGGCGCGTTGATTGGACGTGGTGCGGGACTGGGAGAAGCCGGCGGCGTCATACCCCTCTCGCAGATAGTCGCTCAATCGTTCATAGAAGTGGCGCTCTCGCGGCCCCAGGCCGAACGACTCCGTTGAAACCTGCCTCCGGCAGAAGATGGGCCTGCCCTCGGCATCCGTCACCTCCCTCTTGGTTCGTCGGATCATGACCCGGGAGAGGAGCCCCCGATGATTGGACAAACCTTCCGGAGAGGCGAAGAGCTGGTCGTTGAGAAGCTGGATGACGGACCAGAACTGGTAGGGATTCCCCTGGTGGGGGGTGGCGGTGAGGAAAAGCATATCCCGGGTGTGCCCCCGGAGCGCCTCCGCCAGCCGATAGTTCTGGGTGGTCGTGGTCTTCTTTCCCACCCGCGTGCGGGAGAGGTGGTGCGCCTCGTCAAAGACCACCAGATCCCAGGCCGGGGCGGCCAGAAGCCGCTGAACACGCCTTGGGACCTTCAAGGTGTCGATGGACGCGATGACCCGATGGTGCCTCTCCCAGGTTGCGGACCCATGGTCCGAGAAGTCCTGGTTCAGGATCTCGAAATGGAGCCTGAAGCACGCCTCCAGTTCGTCACGCCAGTTCCGCGTGAGGCCTGCGGGGGTGACGATGAGGGTCCGCTCCGCCTCCCCCCGGGCCATCAACTCCCGGAGGAGCATGCCCGTCTCGATGGTCTTGCCCAGCCCCACCTCGTCGGCGATGAGGAGGCGGCGATCCTCCCGGGCCACGAGGTCGTGAACGAGGAGGATCTGGTGGGGCAAGAGATTGACGCGATTGGCGCTCAGTTCTCCGCCGTTGTTGGAATGGATCAGCTCGTAAGCCGTTTGCTTGAGGCGAAAGGCCTCCGGGTCGTCGAAGTCTCCATTGGCGAGCCGGCTCCAGAGATCCCCGGTCGGTTCCAGGAGTTCCAGCGGGAAGGTTTCGAGCCTCCTTCCATCGGGGAGATCGAAGACCACGTCTGCCTGATAGATCCCGGCGATCTCCGCGACCCGCAGGACCTCTCCCACCCCCAGCTCAGGCCTGGACGGGACCTTGACGCGCTCGCTGGGCTTGAGGGTCGCACCCGTCTCGTATCTCTTGGCTGCTTCTGTCATGTCAGGTTGAATCCCACTTGGTAGCACTCGATGCCCGTCATGCCGTTCTCTCTTATCGGCGAGCCGAAAATGGGACGCAGGGTCACGCGGCGGCCGCCCCCGGGTTCGAAAAAGAAATCGTCCAGCCGTTTGAGCGGCCGTCGAAAGAGGACCTGGATCTGGCCCATCTCCGCGTTTAGCTCGTTGGCCTTGGCGGTGAGAATCTGACGGATGTACAGGGAAACAGCGAGAAAATCGTCTCCAACCCCCGCGGCCAGGAGGACATCCTCGAGACCCACGAGGCGGAGCCTCTGGCTGCGATTGATAGGAAACGCTTCCGGCCTCAACTCCCGCAGATAGTCCAGAAAGCCCATACGCACCGGGTTCGGGGGGAACCCTCGCGGACTCTCCGGCTGAAGCATCCTCTCCTCGATAAGCAGATAACCAGGCATGGTTTTCCGTTCATTTCCCCGGGCTAGGGCCGCTTCCGTCACAACCATTCGAACGACAAGTGTGCACAAGCACGGACGTCAGTGGATCTCCTGCAGAAGCCTGTCCAATGGGTCCTGGACTCCCAGGACACCCGCCCACATTTTCAGGTAATTGATGTCCAAACCGGCTCCCTGAACCTTGGCCACATTGAGGGCGTCTTGGAACTGCCTTTCGGACTCCCCCATCTTCGCCCACTCGAGCTTCGCCAGGATGACATCCTCGGCCGTGGCAAACCACTGATCGTCGCCCAGGAAACTGGCCCGCTCCCGTCGTGAGAATTCCGTCTTGCTGAACATGCGGGACTTGCGGATAATGAAGTCCACTTTCAGCCCCGTCTCCACATGCAGGACGTTGAACATTCCCTCTGTTTGCAGCGCCTCCCTGGCCGTTTCGGGACTCGAATAGAACTCCGGCCCGAGGCCGGAGATGAAACGGTCCAGCGAAAGAGGATCCGGGTCGATGACAAGATCAACGTCTTGGGTGGCCCGGGGGATTCCGTGGATGTTGCTCGCAAAGGATCCCGTGATCATGAAGGGGATGCCGAATTCCCGCAATCTGGAAAGCACGAGCCTCAGTGCCTCCTCAAAGGTCATGGCCGGATCTCCCTGGCGTCCGGATAGATATGAAGAAACAGCTCCTCCGGCAGCATGAGACGGATCACCGCCAGTTGTATCTGGTGATCATCGTACTCCGGGTGCCTCTTGCGAACGCCCTCCCTCATAAGGTCCCTGCACGTTCTGGATAGAGCCAATCCAGCCTGCAATCGTCCCGACGGACCCATGCGACGGAAAGCCTCCAGCTGGGCCTTTTCAGCTTCGGGCGTCGTGTCAAGCGGCCTCATCGTTTCATCCCTTCCACCGACCCGGATCGGCCCCAGAGCTCACTACGAAGCACCTTCCGTTCGACTCTGAAACAACGGCGTGCCTTCCACCAAATTGAGCACCCGGTCGATATAGTCGGCCCAGTCCCGCCGCCGCTCTTTCAAGAACCGAAGGGCGGCGCGCGCCTTCGGCCGCATGGAGGAAAAGCGCTCCAGCCATGGGGCCACCGATTCCCCGGCCCGGGCCAGGCCGATGAGCAGATGGACCAGGTCCACCAGGGAGACGTCCGCCACCACCGGCCGGTTCATCTCGTCGAAGAACGAAAGCTGCCTTGCTTCCGCAGATGCCCTGGGCTCCAGCCTTTCCTTGAGCGCATTGAGCCGATCCTCGGGCTGCTTGACTTTGAGGTATCGCCCTCGGCCGGTCCGTCCCTTGACCACGAGGCCCGCCTTCTTCAGGTCGTCGAGGGTCACCCGCATGGCTCGCAGGCCCTTGGTCAGATCGTTGACGTTGATCTCCATGCGGGTCTCGGCGAGCAGCCGCAGCCAGGCGTACGAGATGGGGTCCACGTCCTCCAACTCCGGGGGCAGGGGGCGCTCCCGGGTCACGAGTTGATCCACCATGGCCCCGATGTCCTGGAGGGCCTCGTGGAGCCGGAGGGGATTGCCCTCGTGGTCCACCACCTTTCCGTAATGGCGGCTGTACAGCTCCAGACACTTCCCGATACAGATAAGCCGGACGTCGCTGGGGCTCAGAGGCTCGCGCCCGTACCGACCCGCCTCGATAGCTTCCAGCTCCGCGCGTGCCCTCCGCCGGACCTCCTGCCGGATCCCGGCCCAGGAGCGGCTCTCCGTCTCGTTCTCGCGTTTGCGGCAGACGTGGATCAGGTCATAGGAGACGTTTTCCTTGTCCATCAGGTGGAGCGAGGCCTCACGTTCGCCATGGATGGGGTAGACGGCAGAGACCTCGAACCCACTGTCGCAAAGCGCCTGAAGGAGCCCCTCCCAGATCTTTCCTTCCGTGTCCGTGTGGTGAAACGTGAATACGAGAAGCCCGTCTTCGGGGAGAGCCCCGTGCATCTGGCGGAACGCCTGGGTCAGATCGTTGTAGAAATCGTCGGCGCTCTTGCCGCGTGTCCGGTTCTCGACGATCTCCTCGGCCTTGGGCGTGTATTCGGGAGCGAAGTGAGGATAGCTGTCCTTGAGCGCGAGCCTGAGCCAGACATAAAAGAAGTCGGACAGTTCAGCATAGTTCACGTTGCCCACATAAGGGGGATCCGTGACGACTAGGTGGGTTGTTGGAAGGGGTAGTGTCGAGGAAGATTGCGAATCAAGAGAAAGCGAAAATGTCTGTGGCAGCGGATCAAGTCTTTCGGTACCTTCCACTCCAGGCCAGCTCATTCGAGATTCGATGCCGTCCCTCAGGGCGTCCATCCTCGAAATGAAGGTGTTGTTCCCCGATACCGTGCCCCATACGTTTTGCTCGCATATCGTGATCTTCGGCTGGTAGTCGTGCCGGGCAAAGACGCCAGCCGGCGGCGTGCCCCCCGGTGTCGCGCGCGCGGGAATGTTGCGAACGAATTGGTTGTT
>CAZEOY010000360.1:0-4572 GCA_964513835.1 uncultured Syntrophobacteraceae bacterium | reverse complement strand
GGGAAAAGCGGAAGAGCCCACTTATATTCTGCGTGAATTCACGATACTGCTTGGTGGAGGTGACTGTGCTCTTTACAGACAGCTGAGAGAGGTCATTCTCGAAAAATGCTGAAATCCCAACAGGATGGGAGGATGGCGATGGTGATATCAGGGCGGTCACGAACACGTAGCCCGAAGACCCCACCGCCATGTGGGCCAGGGAGGTTCTTGCCTCTGCGGGAACCAGAACCACTCGTTCCGCCGACTCTTGTGGAACGACGGGTGAATAGCCACGCTGAGTGAATCGATAGCCGGCCTGTTTGACCAGCTTGGCCAGCCGCTTTTCATCCACCATGTGTTTCAACGTCTCAAATACTCTGAAGCCAACATCCGATGGCTGGCGGCTCACCTTCTGCAGCAAAGCAGCTACCAGGTCCCGACGCCCCTCAAGGGAATTCTTCAGAGACTGCAGCCAGTTGGTGAAGCTCTCGCCATTGGGGCTTTGCACGGCCAGCCGATCCAGGATCAGCTGCAGCTCGGCGGTCTCATCGGGTGACAGAGCCAAATCAGGAGTCTTCTGGGTTTTGATCGTATGCTTCTTGGTCATGAACAGTCCACAAACAGGATGGGGCGCCAAAAGATGTCCGCCAACAGCGAAGATGAATGACAGCATGCGCCCCGACAGCACACATCCCAAAATTGCGAAGCCTTCGAGGAAACAGCCCGGCGGTTTCGGGAACGGGTTGATGACCGCAGTACGCATCCTGAAAAAAGAAAGCCCCTCCATCACACACCCGGCATGATGCGAGGGGCTTGAAGACGAACGAATAAGCTCTATTCTTCCGCTTCTTCATCATGCGGTTCCATGACCAGCGAATCCGCCACCAGCTCCCATAAATACTTGACCTCCACATCCATGAAGTCGTACTCCTTGCGAAGACTTTTCATGATCTGGTCGCGGCAGTTATGGCAGGGTGCTATGAGCAGCTTCGCACCGGTATCCTTAATCTGTTTGGCCTTGGTGCGTCCATAGAAAATGCGCTCTTCCACATACGGCGATGCCCATGCGCCGCCGCCGGCACCACAGCAGAAGTTGTTGGCCCGGTTCGGGTACATGTCCACGAAGTTCTCACAGCACTGCTGGGTAACCCAGCGGGGCTCCTCGTAGTATCCATGCCCGAATGCGCGCTCACTCTTCCGAGCGTAGTTGCAGGGGTCGTGATAGGTGGCGAGCTCATGGTGGATGGACTTGTCCAACTTGATGCGGCCTTCCTCGATATACTTTTTCAGAAGGTCATGAACGCTGACAAACTTGATACCTTCATCGGCAAACCATTTTTGCAGACCAAGCCTGGTCGCATAGTAGGCGTGCCCTCATTCGGGTAAGACAAGGTACTCGCACTCGAGGTCCTTGTAATGCTTGACGATGCGCCCCACGATCTCCTTCATGGAAGCATCGTCGCCCGTGAACAGCCCCCAGTTGACCCCTTCCCAATTTTCTGAGGTGGTGGTCCATGACTCCTTGGCAGCGTAAAGAATTCGCCACCAGAACATCATGTCCTCGGGCTCGCCGAATGGCTCCTTGGAATTGATGGTGAAAAGGTACTTGGCGCCCTTCTTGTCCACAGGCACCTCAAAACCGGGAAGCTCCTCAGCAAGCTCAGCACCCAGGTCCTCAAGCAGGAAGAGGAAGTCGTCCTTGGGGATGCCTACGTTGTTTCCGGTCTTCAAGCACATTTCCACGCCCTTGTGGAGGACGCCGGGCACCTTGTCTCTTTCCCTCATTCCACGAGCAGAACGAAGCATGGCCAGCAGATCGATTTTCATGGGACAGGCATGCTCGCAGCGTCCGCACAACGTGCAGACCCACGGGAATCTGGAATCAATCAACTCCTGGTCCATTCCCAGAACGACCAACCGCACAGCCTTCCGGACATCCAGCCCGTCTACCCCCGTAACCGGGCAGCCACCGGCGCACGTGCCGCAGGTCAGGCACAGATCGGCGTACTGGGTCGCCAATTTGCGCCTTTCGCGCTTCGACAACAACAACGGCTCCATAAATTCTCTCCCCTAAAGTGTTTCGCAGTTCAGGATCTCCCGCCTCGTATAACACACCGCCTTGTGCATTAAAAGTTTTTTTCTCAAGCTTGACAACTGTAACATCCGGGTTGCACACTTGGAACAAACATCGTGCTGCAATGCACAGCCCGGCACAACCCGTGTCAGCCCGGACGGCCACAACCATCCTCAGGGATCAGTACTCGTTCGGCAGCTGAGCCAGCCTCTCCAGGCTGAAGACGGGGCCGTCTTTGCAGACATACTCCGTGCCGATGTTACAACGGCCGCAAATGCCGATGCCGCATTTCATCCGCATCTCAAGGCTCGAGATGATCCGGTCCGGCGGAAACCCGAGCTCGGTCAGCACGGGAAGCGTGAACTTGATCATGATGGGCGGCCCGCAGATGATGGCATAAGCATTCTCGGAGCTCGGCGCCTTCTGCTTGGTCACGGCGGGCACGAAACCGATGTTATACTTCCAGCCCGGGTCGTCGGTCCCGTCGACGGTGATGTGCATCTGGATGTCGTCCCGCTGCTCCCAGGAGGCCAGTTCCTCCTTGTAAAGAAGCAGCCCCGGAGATCTCGCCCCGTAGACCACGCTGATGTCGCCAAATCGAGGCCGATTGGCCGGATCCAGCATGTAGACAATGGATGACCGGAGCGTCGTGAAGGCGAACCCACCCCCAATGATCACCACGTTCTTCCCCTTGAGCAGTTCCCACGGATACCAATTGCCCAGGGGCCCCCGAATTCCCATGAGATCCCCGGCACGCATATTGTGCAAGTAGGACGAGACCTTGCCGACCTTGTTCACCGTGAACTTCACAAACCCCTTCTCCGTGGGAGAAGAGGCGATACCGATGGGAATCTCCCCCTGGCCGGCCACCGAAAGTTCAGCGAACTGGCCGGGAATATAATTAAATTTTCCCTCGTCCTCCGGATTCAGGAACACGAACTTGAACGTCTTGAGATTTCGGTCTTCCGTTTCCGTCACGATCGAATCAATGCGAACGGGATAAGGCAGATATGGATTGTTCACTTCATTCCTCCATGGGCCCGCAGGGCCTTGTCACCCCTCGAGCCGCGCAGACTCTCCCCCAATCGTCGGGGCCGGCTTTGCGCTCAGCATATGCAACCGGCAGACATCAATTGCGCTACCTGTCGGATGTCGATGTTTACAGGACAATGGATCACACAACGCCCGCAGCCGACACACGCCGCTCCCCCATGGTATTTGTCCTGGTAGTATTTGAGCTTGTGCATGAAGCGCTGGCGGACCCGTTGGAGCTTCTGAGACCGCGGATTGTGCCCCGATCCATGGTGCGTGAAAAGCGGAAACATGCAGGAATCCCAAAGCCTCAAGCGATCACCCTGCTCACCGCAAACCTCGTCTTGAATGTCGAAGCACCAGCACGTGGGACACAGGAAGGTACAGGTCCCACAGTTGATGCAGGCAAACTGGACTTCGTCCCAAAAGGATGCGTTGAAGAGCTCCAGCGAGTCCTGGCCGGCAATGGCTTCCGTGCTGAAGAGCTTGCCCATGCTCTGTTCGGCCGTCTTCTTCAGATCCGTCTTCTTTCCCTTCACTTCTGTCGAAGCCGCTTCCTGGAGCCCCATCTCTTTCAAGATTGCCCCGCCCTTCTCCGTCAGGGGCTCGGCCGCGTAACCATTCCCCACATCCACCAGCAACACATCGAGACCCGACGTATCGAAGGGACCCGTCCCCATGGTCGTGCAGAAACAGGAGGCGCAAGGCTCGTTGCAGGCCAGCCCCACCAGTGTCGTGCTCTCTCGGCGCTTCACCCACCAGGGGTCCTTGTAGGATTCCGTATTAAAATTGACATCATCCATCTGGAACGCTCTGGCATCGCACGGCCGAATGCCGACCACCACCCTCGGCGAGTAATCCTGGGGAGCCTCCTTGAGGATCGAAGCTTCAGGATCATCTTTTCGGAGCGAATAAGTGAACATTCGATCCGAATGCGGGTGAAACAGGCCTTTGGGTGAAAGCCTTGTATTCTGGAAACTCAAGTCAAGGTCGGAAACGCGGCCCAGTTGTACGAACTCGTGATACGGACCCTGGTCAACCGGCCCGAAGACGCGAAAACGCTCCATGAGGCGCTCTATACCCTTCTTCAGGCCGTCCTTTTCGACAACTATTTCAGACATCGATCTGTCCTTCTCTCGTAACGGCTCCCCAAACACGGAGCCGGTATCAGCTCTACATGATGAAAGACTCGGGATCTCCCGGTTTGAATGTATCCAGGGGCGGCCGTTCTTCGAGGGACAGCCCAACCTCGTAGCCGAAAAGCTCCGTCACGTCCTTTTCGAGCTTCTTGGTGAACTGGCGCACCTTGATTCCCACCGGGCAGGCACGCTCACACGCCCCGCAGTCGGTACATCTTCCCGCAAGGTGGTACGCCCGAAGAAAGTGGAAGGTCCTCGTATCCGTTGGATCGATGGTCTTTCCGACCCATTGGGGCGCAGATTCATCCACAAAACAGGTGGGGCAGTAGCAGAGCGGGCAGGCGTTCC